>JAGQPO010000638.1 GCA_020426665.1 Planctomycetales bacterium | reverse complement strand
GAACCCGCCGGCCGGTCGCTCGACGCCGGATCCAAAGTCATGTTGTCCTTCCGCATTGCGCAAGAATGATGATCCGCGGATCGGCATCTTGTCAAAAGATTCCCAGTCAAAGCCGGCCGGATCAAGATTGGCCCACTGCATGATTCTGGTGAGATGTTCCACGGGATTTTCAACCAAGTCTTCGTATTTAACGATCATAAATCGTTCTGCAAACTCTTTACCCGCATCGCTGCCCAGAAAGTTCAACAACAACTGGGCGGCATTGCGGAATTGCCGGCAAAGGATCCGGAATTCTTCGTCCGGTAACAGGCGTCTAAGATGTGACGGGTTCGTCCACCGGAACGGCGGAAATGCAAAGTCGGAATTTAGGGCGCTGGAGACGATGTCGCGTCCGTCGCGCAAGATGATGATCGAACGACTTTGGTCGTACATTCGGAACATCGATTCAAGGCCATCGACCGACGGTTCTTTAAACAAGGCCACCTTGCCGCCGGGCAGATCGCCTGCCAGGTAACGCATCCACGCTTCCCCGACGCGCGGCAGAAACCGCTGCGCAGCGAACTGATGGGCGTGTTTGGATGATGCGACCTGATCGACATAGTGCTGTAGCAGTGATTGGAATCGAAACGGAACATATTCCCAGAACTGCCCCGGCGAACGCACGATTGTCGTGTGTCGATCGAGTGCGTCCGCCAAAAAATTTGTACCGCTTCGCGGCATGATCCCTCGGATAAAGATCACTGGCGGTACGACTTCATCGCCTCGTTTGCACGGCTCGTCCGTCAATTCTAATTCACCTGCTGTCGGGGCGCGATGGTCCCGTGCAATTCACCCAGGAATCCCGCCCAGCGTGTTGCCCAACGGAACAGCCACTGCTTGACAAAGCCCGGTGGCGGACCCAGATGCTGGATCGAAACGGATTGTGCTCCCGCACGAAATCCCGGTTGCCACGGCAGTGTTGTCAACTGTCTTGCCGCAGCCGCCATGCCGTGTGGCAACGAGGAATGCATCCGCTGTCCGAATCGTATTCGGTACGACCGGCGCAGGTACTCCCAATTGCTAAGATCACACTGGTGCCGTACGACCGCGTCTTCGGCGAACACGCTGGGATGGTTTTGTGCGGCCAAACGTTTGGACATCTCGATGTCCGATCCGGACCGGACGACGCGGAATGGTCCGAAACGCTCGAAAGCCTCTCGCCGAACAAACATGTTACCGCCGGCAACACAGTGATAGGTTTCAATCGTGGTACGCAATTGATCCGGCAAGTGCGTCTCGTAAAGCAATCGGTTTCCCATCGTGTCGCGGACCACGTCGTATTTTGTCAGTCCGCCGACCATCCACGCGCCGGATTCGACCGCGCGACGATGCAGGTTTTCCAACCAGGTTGGTTCGGCAATGCAATCGGCATCGGTGAATGCCAGCCAGTCGCCTTGCGATTTTTCAATCGCCAGATTGCGAGCCCAATACGCCGACCGTCGCGACTCCCGCAGAAGTGTTGCCGGGGAATCGTTCACGATTTGGCAGGTTCGATCCGTTGACCCGTTGTCGACGACGATGATGTTGTAACGGTCGCGTGGGTAGGATTGGCTATCCAGCGATGCGATGCATCGACCGATGTGCGTTTCCTCGTTGAACGCGGGCACAACGATGGTGATTTGGTCAGCGTGTTTCGACAATTGTCTCACGCCTGTCTTGGTCCGACCACTGCACGTTTAACGCGCGAGAGGGCTCCGCGAAACTGAATCCATCCGGGGACTAACAATGGCGACGATCGATAGTTTGGCCACAGAGATGGGTCTGCCAGTAGCGCCTGCCAAAGATGCAGCGACGATCGAAGTTGCGATCCGGAAGCGTTGTAGCGGATCGCATGAATGTGCGTCCCCGCGTTTGCCGCGCGCCGCAAAGATTTCGGCGATCCTTGAACGTCCGGTGAGTCTGTCACCATGCGTCGATACGCGTCGGCGATCTTCGCCGCCTGGTTGTTTCTTTGGTCATCGTGTAACCGCCGCTGAGAAATACATTGTTCAATCTTTTCAACCTTGGTACGAAATACCATCCGCATCCAAAGTTCGGTGTCGGCGCTAAAGTATCGATCATCCCATCCCCCGAGCACGTCCAACATTTGTCGACGAAAGAAGGCCGAGGGTTGCGGAATCCAAGTCTGTTTGTTCAAGAATTGATGGACGGAAAAGGGGCGGATTTCGCTTCGAAACAAAAAACCGCCATCCGCGTCGACTGTTTCCATGTCAGCATAGACGAGCCCATGGTCGGGTCGCGTCGTCAATGCATCAACCATCGTGGCGACCGCACCGGGAAGATACATGTCATCCGAACTTTGGATGCCAACGATCTCGCCTTTTACACGTGCAAAACCTTTGTTGACAGCTTCAACGACACCGCGATCGGGTTCGGAACACCACTTTAATTCCGGAATGTCACCGAAGCTTTTCAGGACGTCGACGGTGTTGTCCGTCGATGCACCATCCACCACATGGATTTCGATTCTCGGATAGTCCTGTGAAAGAATTGATCGAATCGTATCGCCGATGAATTTTCCCTGATTGAAACTGGGGACAATGATGGAGACAAGTGGTTCCGGCGGCAACGGCGCAAGCGTCACCATCTCCATCGGGGCCGGTCTAGGCGATAGCGGTTGAATTTTCTCGTTAAGTGTGATGTTCATGATTCCGCACCGGCGCTGACGTCTGCGAGCCATGCTTCCACCAGGGGAAGCTCTTTTTCGGGGAAAAAACCGTCGCCAACGAGAGCCTTGTAGCACGAGAGCAGGTTGGCACCAACATTGTCGACTCCCGGACGCAGAGACACCGATTCGAGTGTCATCGCCAATCGATGGTTTTGTAAATAGCCTGGAATTTCGTCTTCAAAGTCGCGCATCAGGTTGTGTGGATTGCGTTCCTGGACGACTTCTGATGCGTGAAAAACGATCCCGGTTTCCAATTCCCAGAGACATCGCTGTGCAACGAAGCTTTTCCAAATGTCACACATTCGGAAGGAGCAGTAGCTGGGCACGTATAGCAATGGATAAACATTCGGCCACCACCAGGTCGTTTGAGTGTTAAACGGACACCATTGACCGGGAGCGAGCATGACACTGTCCGCGACATCGAATTGGAAATCTCGATCCATCACCAATCGCCATACCGCGTCGACATCCGGTGCGCCGTCGGCAAGCCCCTGTTGAATGGGCGCCCAATAACGGCCCTCGGCGTCAGCGGACTTGGCGAGTCCTTCAGACGGTTGACGAGAGACAGTCGAAGACGCATCAATGCAATCCAGCGGAAGCCCACGCGGCCAGATTCGGCCATCGGTAAAATGCTGATAGGCGTTGACCCAACGTGGCGACTGGGTTTGGACCTCGTCGACGAATCGCAAATCTTGAACCCACTCTTCCCGCGCCGACCATCGCTCCAGCGGTGCATTGTCATCGTCCGTTTCATAGATACATGTTGCACCGGCACGGATCGAATGCAGGTATCCGATATTTTTTCTGCAATAGTGTTTTGTCGGCAACAGCGGCGCAATTGAAAACCCCGACGCATGTTGCGATTGAATGTCCAGGAAATCGAGCCGAGACGGATCAAACGAATCGATCTGGGAAACATCAAAAGCGTCCGGCCCCTTTGTGTCGCCCGCGATGACAAGCCGCGCCGGCAGCGGTGTGATTGCCTGAATCAACCGGTTAACGCAGGGGGTCGGGCGCTGAATCGTCGTGATGACGGCGTGTAACATGATGGATGTACTTCTAATTGACGGAAGCGACGATGGCTTTTGCGGCAATCGCTTTGCGGTAAACATCGACGGTCGACGACGTATGGTCGGGAACGGTGAACAGAGTGCGGATCCGAGAGACGGCTGATCCGGACATCTGCTTCCGTCTTGCAGGATCCTTTGCGAGCTGGTCAATTTGTTCGGCCATCTGATGGACGTCTCGGTTGCCGATGACAATCCCGGTCTCGTCGCCGCCAATGACTTCGCCCAGGGCGCCTGCGTCGAACGCGATCACGGGTGTCCCACAGGCCATCGCTTCGGCGGCAACCAATCCGAATGTTTCGCATCGAGAGGGAATCAACAATAGATCGACGGCGCGATAGTATTCGGCCAGCTCCGCCGGCGAGCTCGTGTACCCAACGGCCGTCGAAGGCAACCGGATTTGGTCGGCTAGTTTGTCGGCCGATCGTCCGATGATGATCACCTTGGCCTTTGCATGTTTGACCTGGTTCAATGCCTTGATGCCGTCAATCATTCCCTTGTAAGGGTTGTTCAAATTGTTGGCGATCAGCATGACGGCAAACTCGTCATCTGCAACGCCAAGATTGGATCGTAATGACGAACGATTGCCGACTGAAAAAACATCACTGTCGATCGGGTTGGCGACAACATTGATACTTTGTTGACGCAAGATCGGACTTCGTCGTGCCTGCTCTTTTAACCATTCGGAGGGCACAATCAATTCCATTTGCGATTTTCGAAACAAGCTTTTTTTGCGAGCAAAATTCCATCGTGTCGCATCTCGGGAGACCGCCGGGTAACGTTCCAGATCGGGACACTTTCCACATCCGGACAGCCAGCGTGGGCACTCGAGCGGGTAACCGCAATGGCCGGTCATCAACCAAAAGTCGTGGAGGGTGATCACCGTCGGGTAACGTCGGCTGATTCGCGCAACAAAAGCAAGGTCCGCGTAACTGTCGGCGCCGTGAATCGAGTGCAAATGCACGACGTCCGGCTGGAATTGAAAACTCTCTTCGATGGCTCTGAAGGACGGTGAATACAGGTTTTCAAGGCCTGACTTTCGCTGCATCCAGCGTGCCGCGCGTTGCAAACCTTTTGGCCCGCGGCGAAACGGAATCTCAGTCGTATCGGCATCGTCGCCTTTCTTTTTGCCAACCAGCAATTGGCGTTTGTGACCTTGCCGTTGTAGTTCGGCATGGTGCAGCCGCACGACAGATTCGACTCCTCCGCCGATGTCACTGGCGTTGATCTGGATGACATTCAATGGTTGCATGTCGATTTTAGGTGATCACGCTTTGCGGCGATTTGTCGATGGCCAGAAATCGATGCAACTGTTTTCGGAAATGGTCCGCATTGAAGCTGTCTTGCAAAAGCCGCTTGATCGTTTCCGTGGCGGCCTGTTGCAGATGGGGATCGGTGGCAATCGTTCGCAACGATTCCAGAAGCCGATCGGCATTCATTTCACTGCACCAAACACCAAATGGGTGCTTATCAAAGAATTCGCCCAACGATGATTTCGGTGGACTGATCAACAGGACCGGGCGGCCGGCGGCAAAGTAGGTCGACAGTTTTGTCGGAAAAGACAGTTCGGTGAACGAAGCGGATTGTTTGTCAAAAGGTTGCGGCATGAATAGCAAGTCCGCCGTTTCCGACAATGCCGCGACGGTGTCATCGACAGAGCGATAGCCGCAATAGCGAACGTTTCGTGCGGTTCGCGAATGAAGCACGAATCGCAAACCATACAAATCAAGTCGAATCTCACGACCATTGATTTGCCAGTCGACCCGATCGAGTGCTTCTTGCAACAACTCCAACTGCGGTTTTGCGGTCACGCTGCCGGCGAATCCGATGACAAAGGGTTTCGACTCATCGTTTCCGGCGTTTCGGCACTGCGAACCCGCCGATGCCGACGCGGGGGGCGCTGCAACATGGCGCAAGATCGTGGAATCCAATCCGAATG
>JAGQPO010000637.1 GCA_020426665.1 Planctomycetales bacterium | reverse complement strand
AGTTTCGATTCGTCCGGCAATTCACGAAAGTCACGCACGACTTCCGCTACGTTCCCAACCGTAAAATTAGATCTGGACGAAGCTCTTGTGATTTTGAATTCGGATCAACGACCATCCAGCTAAATGTTTATTCGAGGGTGTCTGACCTAATGAAGTTGGCGACATTTCGCCATGGTTTTGGTGGATACTGACAGAGGCGTGGTTGTTGACAATGATGTGTGTGGCGTCGTCTGCAACAGCTGCCAAGGGAAAGTATCAATTGCTTTAATCGGCCGATCGTATGTTTAGTTGTTGCTTTTTAGGATCGAATGCCATGAGAACATGGAACTCGCCATTTACATACCTCACGCGACAGCGGATTTGCCCCTCACCGAATCTGGGAATTTAATTGAATCCGAACATGTCTGGTGAAGATAGGGACAGCAGCAATTCCGGCAGTGTGTCGGATTGGATCGCAGGAATGAAGGATGGAGACTCCGCTGCGGTGGCTTCATTGTGGGACCGTTATTTTGATCGTCTGTGCGCACTTGCCGACAAAAAGCTTGCCGGAGCCGTTCGGGCGGTTGTTGATGAACAGGATTTGGCCATCATGGCGATGCGGGCGATCTGGGAAGGGGCTCGAGAAGGGCGATTCCGTCGCTTGCAAAATCGCGAGGATTTATGGCAATTATTGGCGGTGATCACGTCGCGAAAGGCGAAGAACGTTCACCGCGATCAGAACCTCCGCAGGCAGGCAGGGCAGCGATCAAGCGACTTTCATTCCACCGTTGTGATGGACTTTATCGAGTTAATTGAGTCGCCCCCGTCGGAGTCGCTGATCGACCAGATTCCGCTTTCCTGTAGAGATCTGCTATCGCGTCTGGAAGGGCGTGATTGCGACATCGCATTGATGCGATTGGCGGGACATTCGAACGCCGAGATTGCGGATGGGCAAGGATGTAGCGTGGCCACGGTGGAGCGATGCTTGAAAAAAATTCGACTGATTTGGGCTGACCAGGATCCCAGTGTCTGAGTCTGGGATTTTTATCTGGGGGAAAGTTTGCCTTCGGTCATTGCATTACCGCATCGAAACAACTGATCTGCTCGACGCTGATCTATCCGGGTCAACAGAAAGTGAACACCGGTCGTCATTTGTCAAGCGCAACCGTGACAATAGTCACGGGTTTCGTGTCGTCCGTGCCGCGAGCGTTCGTTAAACTGTGTCGTCGATAGATTGATTCACACTGATGTACCCTCGCCTTTGTCCCTGATTTCACATGACGCGGTTGTTTGCCGGCACCCAGTTTGACATTCCTCCACAGTGTGATGTTTGTGGAAAGCCCGAATCCGAATGTGTTTGTACGGACCAAGAAAAGGCGTTGTGGGAAACAAAGCGGCAGATTGAATCTGACCGATTGCCGCCGGAGAAACAAACGGCACGCATCAGTGTGCAGAAACGAAAGGGAGGACGTAAAGCGACCGTCATCGAGGGTTTATCCGCCAAGGCGAACAACCTACCTGAATTGCTGTCGACACTGCAGGCCGGTTGCGGCAGTGGTGGAACGGTCAAGCCCAAAGAAGACCTGATCGAAATCCAAGGCGATCATGCCGACAAAGTTGGCCGCACGCTTCGTGAAATCGGCTTCAAGACCAAGCCGGCAAAATGACATTAATCCAGGTCCCAAACCTGCGGAGCGTTCTCGACCGGTTGAATGATTTTTACAGGTTGCGTCTCGCCGAGGTCATAAACTTCCAAGTCAGAGGCGGAATCGGGCTCGGCTGCCAAGTCGACATCTTCGTCGGTCATTTCAACTCGAATGGTGACCACCCCGATTCGAACTTCGTTCCCAGGGAGCAAAACCGCTTTGTCGACGCGTCGATCATCAATGTAGACGCCGTTTTTCGACCCCAAATCACGGACGACAAGCGAACCATAGGGATCGAGTAAAAACTGGCAATGTTTACGGCTAATCGAACCATCGCTGATCGTAATTTCTGCCGTCGGACAACGCCCGATCGTCACCGGCGGAGAAAGCACCCATTGTTGCCGATCGATACCGCTCGCGGTATCAACCCAAACGAACTTGTAATTCATCGTCAGCATCCCGAGAGAGAAGAAAAGAAGGATTTGACTGAACGGTCTTTCACCAAATTTACACCATCCACATCGGCCCGTCGAACTCTTCGTTTCGACAAAGTCGATGGATTTTTTTACCCGAACGCGGGCCAGGTCACCGGCAAAATATTTTAGAACCCAGTCAGTGGATAGAGCCACGACTCACTCCACAGTTTTTACACGAGACTAATCATGGAAAAATCGAAAAATGGTCCATCCCTGAACCGTCGTAAAGCGATGGCGGCCGGCGTATCAGCATCCTTAATGGTGCCCGCTTCCTGTGCTGCGGCTCAGCAATCTCGTTCTCAGGACTGGTGGGGGTGGCGCGGCCCAACGTTCAATAATCACGCCGCAGCCGATGCGAAGTTACCTTCGTCGATCACACCCCAGGCGGTGGCGTGGGAAGTCAGCATTCCAGGACGCGGTCACAGCACGCCGGTCGTCGTTGGTGACTCGATTTTCCTGACAACAGCTGATAAGGCTGCCGGAACGCAGTCGGTTCTGGCGATTGGGCGGGAAGGCAAAGGCCTCTGGGGAAAGGTTATCCACTCAGGCGGGATTCCCACAGAAAATCATCCCAATAACACAGAGGCCAGTCCCACTCTGGCCTATGACGGAGAAGCACTGTTTGCTTCTTTCTACAATTCGGATCGCATTCAGCTAACAAAATTGACAATTGACGGAAACATTCTTTGGCAAAAAGAGGCCGGTCGGTACTCCCCGAATCAATACAAGTATGGCTATGCCGCCTCGCCATTGATCTATCGCAACCTCGTCATTGTCAACGCGGATTTTGATGGTGCCGCGTTTTTGGCGGCCCTGAATCGAGAGTCTGGAGAAATCGTTTGGAAGGTTGCTCGTCCCGGAAAAATCAGTTTTTCCTCGCCGATTGTCGCCAACCTCGCCGGGCGAGACCAGCTGCTGCTCAGCGGCGGAGAAATGGTCGCTGCCTACGACCCGTCAAACGGGAATATTCTTTGGAAGGTCGACGGTGCGACAACCATGGCAACCTGTGGCACGATGGTGTGGGACGGCGACTTGGTCTTTGCCAGTGGCGGTTATCCCGAATCCGAAACCGTATGCATCAAAGCCGATGGCAGCGGGAAATTGCTGTGGTCCAATCGCACGAAGTGTTACGAACAATCGATGGTGGCACGCGACGGGTTCCTGTATGCCGTTGCTGACAGCGGAGTCGCCTACTGTTGGCGTGGTAGCGATGGAAACACAATGTGGCGTCAGCGAATTGGCGGCCAATTCAGCAGTTCGCCGCTATTGATCGGGGACACCATTGTCGTCTTCAGCGAAGACGGAAATGGTTTCGCATTTGCCGCCAGCCCTCAGGGTTTCAAGGGTTTGGGACAGGCAAAAATTGCCGATGAAGTTTTATCGTA
>JAGQPO010000636.1 GCA_020426665.1 Planctomycetales bacterium | reverse complement strand
GTCATCATGGTGCAAAATCCGAATTCAATTTCGTCCGAATAATTGGCCCCCAGCTAGTGGCGTCACCCGCGCTTTTAAACGTTGATCACTTCACCCGCCGCATCAACGGGCGAGTCTTGCTGGATTCAGTGACATTCGACGTATCGGCGGGTGATCGAATCGGGCTGGTCGGTCCAACCGGCAGTGGCAAGTCGTTATTGTTGCGCAGCATTGCGATGCTGGAGCCGATCGATTCGGGCAGCCTGCTTTGGAAATCGTCGCCGATCCGAAATGACCAGGTGACGAACTATCGCAGTAACGTGATCTACCTGCATCAGCGCGCGGCAAGATTCGAAGGAACCGTCGAATCTGTTTTACAATTGCCTTTCACTTTGGCAGCCAATCGAGATCGTAGCTTCGATCGCCAGTGGATCATTCGGCAGCTGGCCTCGGTGGATCGCGACGCAAGTTTTCTGGAACAGACGCACGATCAACTTTCCGGCGGAGAAACTCAGATCGTTGCGTTGCTGCGTGCGATTCAGCTTGCGCCGACGGTACTGTTATTGGATGAGCCAACGTCGGCATTGGATTCTCTGGCCGCGGCGCATGTCGAATCAATTGTCATGCGATGGTTTGACGATTCTCCCGCGTTGCGAGCCTATGTCTGGGTCTCGCACGATCCGAGTCAATCCGAGCGGGTTTGCCGGACGGTGACCAGAATGCGCGCCGGGCGGATCGAAACGACGGAAGATCATCCATGACACCCTACATTGAATTATCAAACGGCCAAGTCGCTTTGGCGGCGCTGCTGATTGTGATCAACGGAGTCGTTTCCGTGTCGATGGGGTTGCGATTGGAAAAGACCTTGGCAATTGCCAGCGTTCGAACCGTGGTCCAATTGTCATTGGTCGGTGTCGTATTGTCGTGGGTCTTTTCCGTTGATCGCTGGTACGTCGTCATTGCGATCGCGTCGTTGATGACGATCGTTGCCGGATTCGCGGCAGCCGGACGCAGCAAGCGCACGTTCCCCGGAATCCGAGCCATCGCAACCACGTCGGTTTGGTCGTGCGCCTGGCTGTTGACCGGATATGTGTTGTTGGTTGTCTTCAGCGATTTGCCAAAGTGGTACGAACCACAATATGCGATCCCGCTGTTAGGGATGGTGCTGGGAAACACGCTGAATGGAATCTCCGTCGGGCTCAGCACTTTGACCGAATCGTTGATGCGTGCTCGCGATCAGGTCGAAACGTTGGTCGCGCTCGGGGCGACACGCTGGGAAGCCGCGGCCGAACCGATGCGAGAAGCCGTGCGAACAGGAATGATCCCGATCGTGAATTCAATGATGGTCGTCGGTCTGGTCAGCCTGCCTGGTATGATGACCGGCCAGGTGATCTCGGGGATGGATCCGGCCCAAGCCGTCAGGTACCAAATCGTGATCATGTTTTTGATCGCCGGCTCGTCGGCATTGGGAACAGTCTCTGTCGTGGTCCTGTCAGTGGGTCGATTATTTGACGTAAATCACCGGTTTCGAATCGAGATGATGCGATCAAAGCCAAAGCAGTGATATGTAGCGACAGAGATGCTATCGCGGTTCTATTTGATTTCCACGAACCTTTCGGACCAAACCCCGTGAGTCACCACTCTAGTTTCGAGACGACACAGTGGAGCGTTGTGCTGTCGGCTGGGCATTCGGAACCCGAGCGGGCTCGCACGGCGATCGAACAGTTGTGTCGTCGCTATTGGTTTCCACTGTACGCATTCATCCGTCGCCGCGGCCATGACGAACCGGAGTCTGAAGATTTGGTTCAAGCGTTCTTTGTTCGCATTTTGGAGAAAGATGTTTTTGCCGCGGCTGATCGAGATCGAGGCAAATTTCGCACGTTCCTGCTTTCGTCTCTGGAAAACTTTCTCAGCAACGAGAGGGCAAAAGGTAACGCGTTGCGCCGCGGAGGCGGTGTCAAGAGACTTAGCCTCGATCGGTGTGACAAAGACGGAAACACATTGCAATTAATTGCCGACGATTGCAGCCCAGAGGACGAGTTTCATCGTCAATGGGCGATCGCCGTTCTCGCCCAAACCCTGGAGGTGGTTGAAAGCGAATACCGTCAAACAGGAAAAGCGGCTCTTTTCAATGCGCTCAGCCCCTACCTTTCTGCGGATAGCCAACAAAAGCCATATGCTGTCGTCGCCGAATCATTGAAGATGTCAGAATCCAACGTCAAAGTCGCCGTCCATCGTTTGCGGCGCCGATATCGAAAACAGTTGGAGCTGGAAATCGCCGCGACCGTCGAGTCGCCCAGCCAGGTCGATGAAGAGATTCGCCAGCTGTTCCAAATGCTGACGCCGTCGTAAGAATCAAAAAATCTTTGTAACCAACAATTCTTTTTCCGTTACCTATAAATATCACCCCGATAGAACGGAAAAAGCATGAATACTGCCTCTATTTGTCCCCAGTGCGGCGGCCCGCTGACTCCGACGACTGGCCGACCGATGTGCCCCGCATGTCTGATGCGTGGGGTATTAAACCCGACCGATTCGGAGGTCGATGGATCAGATCTGACCCAAACCGAAGCGGCCCCCGACGCCGGAAAATGGGATTCGATGCGATCGATTGGCGAGCCGTCAAAGGCGATCGAATTACCAAAAGGGGCGATGTTCGGCGACTATCGGATCGTCGGCCGCCTTGGTCGCGGGGGCATGGGAATCGTCTATGAAGCCGA
>JAGQPO010000635.1 GCA_020426665.1 Planctomycetales bacterium | reverse complement strand
TCCAAGAACGAGGGCAATTCTTTGGCGTCGGAGTCCCACTTTGAATAGATCCCATAGGTACGTACAACGACTTCGGGTTTCTGCTTTGCCATCGCACCATGTTAACGGATCTTTACCGTCTCTCAATGCGTTCCCATCGTGCAAGCTCCAAAACTCAAGTTGCCTCCGCTGATCACGACGGCAACCTTTTGGCCTTGAAACTGTTCCGCCTGGTCGATCAGTCCTGCCAGTGAAACGGCACCCGACGGCTCGGCAACCAGATGAACTTCTTCGGCGATCAAACGCATCGCGGCTAAGATCGCAGTTTCTTTGACTAGAAAAATCCCGTCAACCAAGTCGCGAATGATCGGAAACGCATTCGCGCCGACTTCGGTCCGCAACCCGTCGGCAACCGTGTCATAACGAGTCGGACTTTGTGGCGATCCGGCTTTCAGACTGCGCGCGGTGTCGTCGGCCAGTTCGGGCTCGACGGCAAAAACTTTGATGTCCGGGCGAAGCGATTTCACGGCGATCAAGACGCCGGACAGCAGCCCGCCGCCACCGACCTGAACCAAAATGGCATCCAAAGAATCGATCTGATCGATCAATTCAATTCCGACCGTCCCCTGACCAGCCATGACCGCTGGAGTTTCGAAAGGGTGAATCAACGTCGCTCCGGTCTTTTGACGCAGCGACTCTGCCGCCGCCTCACGCTCGGGTGTCGACGGACCACACAGGACGGGTTCACATCCATACGATCGCACCGCCGCCATCTTTTTGGGTGACGAGTTTTCCGGCATCACAACATGTGCGTCGATTCCACGCAAGGCCGCCGCACGGGCAAGTGCAGCGGCATGGTTACCGGACGAATGCGTCACCACGCCCCGACGTGCGTCTTCGTCGTTCAAGCTCATCACGGCATTGACCGCGCCACGTGTTTTAAAGGCACCGGCATGTTGCAAGTTTTCGGCCTTAAAAAACACTCGACATCCTAGCCGATTGGAAATCCGCTCCGATTCAATTGCCGGCGTACGAATAATGTGATCTGCAATCCGCTGATGAGCGGCAAAAACATCATCGATCGAAATCGCGAATCCACCTTTGACACCTGCCATCATCCATCTTCGCCTTTGAAAACCGCTCGAGAACAATCAACCATCGCTACTTTTGAATCGGCATTTTCAACGTGATCATTCCGGCGTCCCGTATCAATCGAACATCCACCTCGTCGCCTGGCTGTTTATTGGTCACGACGTAGGTCAGCAGATCCTGCTCCGTCTTCAGGTCTGATCGGCCATCAAACGAAACGATCACGTCGCCCTCTTGGAAACCGGCTCTTCTAGCCGCCCCGTGCGGGCCATATTGCCCGGCCCGTTTGACTCGAAGCGCCGTCTTTTGCATCGTCAACCCGATCCGTTTTCGCTCCTCACGTTCCATCGGCTCCAACACCAAGCCTCCGGCCGCAATTCGACGCAACCCCCAAGTCGTAACGCGCCAGGAAAGGTCACCGGCCCGGCGCCACCGATCGACAAACTTCAATTGCGTTTGAATGACGCTACCATCGCGGTTGACCTTGATCGGCACTTCGCGTCCTGATGGATCGACGTTGTGCAAGACCCACTGAATGTCCGCAACGGAAACGATCGGCTGAGCGTCAAACGACTCGATCACATCGCCGGCCATCAAACCGGCGTCTGCCGCCGTCGATCCTTTGGTGACCTCTTTGATCGTCGCCATTTCATTGGGGTCCATGATCAGGCCGATCGTTTTTGGATGCGGAAACGGCCAAAGCACTTTATCGGGGATCGGTTTTCCGGCGTGCCAGTAATACTCCCGTTGCGCATCTCCGATTTGATGACAATGGATACAGCTTTTTACGACGTCACCTTCGTAATCCAAATGATCCGTGAACCTGTCTTTCAGTGAAGGGTAAAGCTCAGGCGAAGCCACCTCCATCGGCTGGCCACGTTTTCCCGCCAGCGACGCTTTTACCGTATCGTAGCTATCGTGCAAATCGAGAACTCCCTGAAGTGCCTTTGCCAGACCTTTCAACGAGACATCACCCATCCACTCGGTCCGATGAGACCGGGTGCCGAAACGTCCATAAATGGTTTTGTCGGCGTTCAAAAA
The DNA here is from genome assembly GCA_020426665.1 of Planctomycetales bacterium. Classification (GTDB taxonomy): domain Bacteria; phylum Planctomycetota; class Planctomycetia; order Pirellulales; family Pirellulaceae; genus Stieleria. Next base: position 5,387 of record JAGQPO010000635.1, on the reverse strand, counting down.
AAAGACGGCAAACGACTGATCGGTGTCGTACTGGAACAAATTTAAATCCAACCCGTTGGTTGCGACCTGACGAACGCAAACAAACTTTTCCAACAGCGGCCGTATCACGGGGTCGGTGTCGACCAATTCGTCATCTAACTTGACGCATTCATGGCAGGGTAAACAGCGCAACACCACTATGATCGGCTTGCCGGTTCGCTCGGCCTCTTTAAATGCACCATCAATATCGTTGTACATCCAAAACCCGTCCCGCTGCACCTTCTCCTTATCCCCACGGACAATTTCTTCGCGGGTCTGAGCATTGAGCCAAGTGGCTGAAACGAGCAGGGCTAAAATCGACAGGCAAACTCTCATCGGATTTTGTTCCAGAGGCGAGGTTAGATGATCGGCAAGCCCACAGTCTAACGGTCTTCACACCCGCCGCGAATTCGCCTGTCGAATTTTTGACACTTCTCGCTAATCGCCGCCGCGCAGGCACGTCGGTCAGCCTCTCCGAGGCCGAAGCCGGCGACGCAGCGGCATTTTCGAATCTCACAGAGAAGACTCGAGACGTGGCTTGTCGGCGGATTCGCAACCTCACACATCCCTACGGTTTACTAATTGGATTTGTGGCGACTCGTGCTTCGTTCCAATTCGACTCCAGGACCGGGACCGTAGCGGAAGTCGTCAAAACGTTCGTGAATTGCCGGGCGAATCAAAACTCTTGACGAGTTCCCCCACCGCAAAAATCAAACGTTGACGGAACAGCAGATAACAATGGTGCAACATACCGAGAGCGTAACATGCCAGACTCCATCATCTTCGGGGTGATGGTTTAGGAACATATTCAAATGGCAGCTCGACTCGGAGCCCTTTCGGAGTTCGCGACGTCATAATCGAATTAATCATCAAATGTGCTGCCTTGGCACACCTCTGCGTTGGGCGGTAATACGAGCTATGATGGACCATTAGGCCCGCACGACATCAGGCCTGCCGAACTTCGTTTGTCATCTTCTCAAGTGTTTTCGTCATGTCATCAGAATCTGCAAAATTATCAAAGAACGGCAAGAAAGCACCAAAACCAAAGACGGCTCCCAAGTCCAAGACGGCTTCAAATCCGAAGACAACCAAGACCAAAAAGAAAGACAAACGTCGCAGTCGGTTGAGCAACATGGGTGACACGTCTCCGATATTGACCGAGGAAGGACTGGAGGCGTTTGAGGTTGAAGAGTCGATCGACGCTGCGCAGCAGTCCAAAATAACTGCCGTCCGGGACATCATCGAAACGACGCCGCCGCATGATGTCCACACGTTGGCCAAGACCTTGGAAGTCATTATCGAAGGCTCATCGCCCGAAGACGCGACGGTGCTACGGAACGCATTGCTTCGAAAAACACATGCCACATCCAAGCGTCGCCGCAACAACCCCGACGACCAATTGTCCAGCGATTGGCGCGACGGCGGATACCCCTATCGCAATCTGATGTCACGAAAAGGGTATGAGAAACAGAAATACCAATTGCAGGTTGAATTACTAAAATTGCAGGCCTGGGTCAAAGAATCGCAAGAGAAGGTCGTGATTTTATTTGAAGGTCGCGACGCCGCGGGAAAGGGCGGGACCATCAAGCGATTCATGGAACACCTGAACCCACGCGGTGCGCGCGTCGTCGCACTCGAAAAACCGAGTGACATCGAACGCGGACAATGGTATTTCCAAAGGTACGTGGAACATTTGCCGACCGCGGGCGAGATCGCGATGTTTGACCGATCCTGGTACAACCGGGCCGGTGTAGAACGTGTGATGGGATTCTGTAGCGATGATGAATACGCCGAATTCATGCGTCAGGTGCCCGACTTTGAACGAAACCTGGTCCGCAGCGGAATGCGGTTGATTAAGTTCTGGTTCTCCGTCAGCCGCGAGGAACAGCGGCGTCGATTCAAAGAGCGCGAAGCACACCCGTTGAAGCAATGGAAACTGTCACCTGTGGACCTGGCGTCGCTGGACAAATGGGACGAATACACGCGGGCGAAAGAGGCGATGTTTTTTTATTCTGATACATATGATGCGCCTTGGACGGTCATTAAATCCGACTGTAAAAAGCGAGCCCGTTTAAACGCGATGCGGTTTGTACTGAACACCCTTCCGTATGCCAATTGCAACCAAGATCGGATCGGGATGGTTGACCCGCTACTGGTCGGACGCGCCAACATCATCGGCCCCAACGCCGGTCGATCGAAGTACGACGATTAAGTGATCGCGCTTTCACGGCTCCGGCAATCGGTTAAACTAACGTTCGTCATCGCAACGGGCGATAAAAAGGTTTCCGCCCAGCCGTGGAGCATTTCGCCGCGTCTATACCTACCAGAAGGAACTTGAACATGTCCGCCGCAAACCCCTACGGCACGACGACCGTCGCCCCGGCATCAGTCTCACGACGCACCGTCACATTGAAACGACTGGACGTGATGTCGGTCGGCATGATGCTGGGAATTTTCTATGCGATTCTCGGATTGATCGGCGGTGGGTTCATGACACTTTTTGCCTTGATTGGCGCAGCCGCTGCCCCACAGGGGAACGCCGTGGGTGGACTGATCTTTGGACTCGGTGCCGTTGTCATTGTGCCGATCATGTATGGCATAGGCGGGTTTATCGGCGGGATCATTGCGGCGCTGCTGTATAACGGATGCGCAGCAATCGTAGGTGGAATCAAATTTGATTTGGAATAGTCGCCAGACAACTCCTACACCACACCATAGGCGAGCATCGCGTCGGCGACTTTTTTAAATCCGGCGATGTTCGCGCCGTTGACGTAATTGACGCGGCCTTCGTGATGGCCGTATTCGACACATCGGGCGTGGATGTCGGCGATGATCGACTGTAACCGACTGTCGACCTCGTCGCGCGTCCAGCTGATCCGCATTGCGTTCTGGCTTTGCTCCAGTCCGCTGACCGCGACGCCACCGGCATTGGACGCTTTTCCGGGCGCGTGCAACACACCGTGTTGTTCAAGCAGGTGCGCGGCTTCGGCGGTCAGCGGCATGTTGGCTCCCTCGCACACCGCGATGACGCCCGAATCGATCAGCGACTTTGCGTCTTCGGTACCCAATTCGTTTTGAGTCGCACAGGGCATCGCAACATCACACTTGATCCCCCAGGGGCGCGCGTTGTGATGGTATTCGACGCCGCCGAATTCTTTGGCAAACTCCGAAATGCGACCGCGACGGTTTTCCTTTAGGTCTTTCACATAATGCAGTTGTTGGTGCGTCAATCCGTCTTTGATGTGGACGAACCCGCCCGAATCACTGAGCGTTACAACTTTTGCGTTCTTGTCGATCGCTTTCTCCGCAGCGTACAGGGCGACGTTTCCGCTGCCGCTGATCGATATCACTTTGTCACTGATCTGCTCATTGTGCTGGTTCAACATGTGCTCACAGAAGTAAACGCAACCATACCCCGTTGCTTCGGTGCGAACGGCACTTCCGCCGAACGAACAGCCTTTGCCGGTAAGTACCCCCGACCAACGGTTCTCCAGTCGCATGTACTGTCCGAACAGGAAACTGATTTCACGAGCGCCAACACCGATGTCGCCGGCCGGAACATCAACGTCCTCGCCGATATGACGATGCAATTCCGTCATCATCGACTGGCAAAACCGCATCACCTCCCGCGGGCTTTTGCCTTTGGGGTTAAAGTTTGATCCGCCTTTCGCCCCACCCATCGGCAAGCCCGTCAAACTGTTCTTGAAAATCTGCTCAAACCCCAAAAACTTCAAGACGCTTTGGGTCACGCTGGGATGAAACCTCAACCCGCCTTTGTACGGGCCGAGCGAGTGGTTAAATTGAACTCGCCATGCCCGGTTTGCCCGAATGTCGCCGTCATCCGTTTCCCACGACACCCGGAAAGTAATGATCCTGTCCGGTTCCGTGATTCGTTCCAAGATCTGAGCCTTACGATAGTCCTCGTGATCCAAATACCACGGCATCACGGATGTAACGACTTCTTTGACCGCCTGATGAAACTCTGTCTCGTGCGGGTTCCGTTTCCTGAGCCCACCCATGAAGTGCGCGATCTCGGTTTGCGTTGACATCGTTGGACGTGCCCTAATTGACGGTGAGTGTGGTGGCGAGGTGAAAGTGACCGGCGGTCCGATTGCCCTGGAACGGTCCGCAGAGAGCCGAATCAAACGTACTGTACAAGACAACGGGCTGCGCTCTCACGCACAGGCCCACTCACAGATAACCGCACTTTCCCTCCGATGCAAAGGCGGGTTTACCGACAGGGGACTCATCATCGAATAGAACGAGGCGCCCACCGTCACAACCCGAACGCGTCAGCGAGGGACTCCCACCGTCACAACCCGAACGCGTAAGTTTTGAGGTCGCGTATTTGTCCTAGACCTGTACCAGAATCGGGAAAACGAAGCTGGCTGGTCCCTCGACCTACAATCCGCCCCCGGTGGTGCCGCCGGCTGGCTCATAGAGGAAGTCATTTCGGAACACTTTCTTGGTCCGATGTTTGCATGAAGAGCTTTGCAGAACTGTCTTTGTGAAGGAAACAGTTGACTAATCGTGCGAAAACGGCCCATCTGTGCGATAATGCACATCCCGAACAGCCGAAACCACACGAATCCGAATTCCCGCCAACGACCTCGCCTGGTTCACCATGTCCAATTCACCAATCAAGCTGCTGCTTGTCGAAGACGAAGATGATTTCCGTGAAACATCCGCCCGTTGGATGGAGCGCAAAGGGCACGATGTCCGAGCTGCCGCGAGCGGTGCAGAAGCACTTGAATTGTGCCGCCAAGAGAGTTTTGATGTCGCCGTATTCGACATGAACATGCCCGGAATGTCGGGAATGGAATTGTTGCAGCGCGTGCAGCAGGACAAGATTGAAATGGAGGTCATCATTTTGACGGGCCAGGGAACCATCGAGTCGGCGGTCGCCGCGATGAAGTTGGGTGCCTGTGATTTCTTGACCAAGCCGTGTTCGCTGGGCGATTTGGAGCATCATTGCCAATTGGCAAAAGACCGCGGTCAACTGCGTCGTGAAAACAAACAGCTCAAAGCGATCATCTCACGAAGTCGACCGGCGCTGGAGTTGGTCGGCGAGTCGCCGTCGATGCGTCAGGTCGTCAAGATGATTCACAAAGTCGCGCCGACGGACAAACCGGTGTTGATTCAGGGGGAAAGTGGCACCGGTAAAGAAGTGGTTGCCCGAGCGATCCAACAGAACAGTAAGCTGAGCGATAAACCGTTTGTGACGATCAACTGTGCCGCGTTGCCGGAGCAGTTGGTCGAAAGCGAATTGTTCGGTCACCAAAAAGGTTCGTTCACCGGCGCGACCGCCGACAAGCCTGGACTTTTCGAGATTGCCGATGGAGGAACATTGTTCATCGACGAGATCGGCG
>JAGQPO010000634.1 GCA_020426665.1 Planctomycetales bacterium | reverse complement strand
ACTACATTGGCTTGCAAATCCTCCCGCGATTCAACGTTCCGCGACAAAGCGGGAAGTTTGGACGGATTCCCATTGACCAGTTACTTGCGGCCGGCAAAGAGAAGTTGGAACGCGCGGCGCGTTCCGGTTTCAAACGGTCAGACTGGGAATTTGCGGAGGATTCCTATTCGACCACTGAACGCGGAGCCGAAGAACCAATCGACGATCGCGAGGCGGCATTGTATGCCGATTACTTCGACGCTGAAACGGTTGCCGCCCAACGAGCGATCGAGCGTCTGTACTCGGATTATGAGCGTCGGATTATCGCGTTGGCGATCGATGCGAACGTGACCGCAGGACGTGAAACAGCCGCCGCCGCAACGTGGGACACTAACACCGGCAGCCCATTGTCTGACCCGCGTGGCGATGTGCGAACGGGTGCTAAGGCGATCTGGGCACGTACCGGTATGTGGCCAAACACGTTGGTGATCAGTCAACAAACGTTTGAGACGTTGCAGGACAATCATCAAGTGATTGAGCGGATCACATCAAACGGTGCCGGTGCGTCCGCGCTGCCCGACGACATCACGCTAAAGGCGTTGGCACAATTCTTCAGCATCCAGCAAGTTTTGGTTGCCAAGGCAATCCAACTATCGAGCGGTGACGTTGTGTCGAGTTTGTTCCCCGACGATTCGGCGCTGTTGTTGAAGGCAGCACGCGGCAACGACATCCAAGCCCCAGCATTTGGCCGAACGTTCGTCTATGACGGCGTGGTTGGATCCACGGAAGCCGATGGCGTTACGTCAGTGCCGGAAACCTACCGGGAGGAAAACATCAAGTCGACGATCGTACGCGTCGGTCAAGAGTCTGACGAAAAAGTGTTGTACCCCGAACTGGCCGAAGTGATCACCGGCATCGCGTGATCCTGACCATCATCAAATCGCCGTCATCGTGGCGGCGATGTTTCCCAACAATCTAACTTTACAGAGCTATGCTAACACCAAACGACATTAAGACGGCGTGCCCCGGTGCCGACGCAGACTTCGTTGTCACTGCGATGGACAATGGATGGACCATTGAACAATGCCAACGAAACGCAGCCCATCAAGTCGCGCGACAAAAAAGCGAACTCGAAACGCAGTTGCAACACCTCAGTAACAAAATTGAATCATTTGACGTCGACCTCGCCAAACTCAAAAAAGAGAATGCGAGACTGACGGTCTCTAATGAGGATTTGACGACCAAGTTGGAAGCGGCGATTGACGAAAATCGAAAGCTGAAACTTGGATCAGGCGATTTTGAAAAGGGTGTCGGCGTCGAGGGAATGAAGGTTTCGCCGGTGCGACACTCCCGATCCAAAGCAATGGCCAGCGCCCACGAAACGTTTTGGTCGGCTGTTGCGGAAGAACAGGCCAAAGGCAAATCACGCCAAGAGGCAATCCGTATCGTCAATCGTCGCGATCCAGAACTACGCCAAGCCATGCTTGCCGAAGCGAACGGCTGATTCAGGTCAGCTATTTTTTAACCATCAATTTTCATCAATCAGAATCGAGATATGACAACTCAACTACGGGCACCGTCCCAAACTTTCGAAGCTACCGAAGTGATCAGCAAAAACTTGCGGGTCAAGCTTAACGCCGCTGGTACCGTCTCAATCGCGGTCGGTGCGGACTCTGATATCGGAGTCACAAACGGCTACGCATACGCGGCAGGCGATGACGTGGGCGTTGACCTGGCATCGCTGGAAGGAACCGCCATCGGTGTTGCCGCTGTGGCCATCACAACCGGCGATAAGATTTACGGCGCTGACGGTGGCAAGATCGGAAAAACGAACACGAACGCACCGATCGGCATTGCAATGTCGGATGCGGCCGCCGATGGTGATAAAGTCGAATTCGTCCGTCGTCAAATCTGATGAAAATCACGCCACTCGACACACTATTGGACGTGGACCGTGGCGATGGAGTTTTGCGACCCAACGTTACGGCCACGTTTGACGCCCGGAAGCTGCTGGCGATGGCACCGATTATCGTTGCCGTCGAAAACAGCACAGACGAACGGGCGGTTGTGTGGGGCCATGATGTGATCGACGCATTCGACGAGGGCGAAACCCTGCCGGTGTTAAACATCGGAGTCGATGCGGACTCGGACGATATGACCAAACTGTTGGCGATCATCAACACGGTCAAACTGTGATCCGGCAAGATTACCAACGTCGCGGGAGCCGTGCCAAGTGTCGGCAAGGCCCTGGCCAGTGTTGGGGCGGACGAGTACGTGGAGGTGCTGCCGCCATAGTGCTGACCATCGCGTGAGGTTCTCAGAAGCGGGACAAATGTCCCGCTTCTGATGTAGTCCATGGACTACAAGTAACATCCCGCGCGCGTGAGAGGTAGATCGGTCGCATCATGCGACCGATCTTTCTTCGTAACATCCCGCCCAAAAAATCCCATCTTGACCGGCGCCACACAATTCGCCAAATTGGTGGGCTGCCGTTGTTCGGTCTACAAGCCGGACGACTTGACCACAGCCGGTATGTGCCGCTGGTGACGAGGCAAAGCATTACCAATCTTCCAAAGCATGAGAAATGAAAGCGGCGTTGTATTTGTGGGAACCCTCCCAAGCTTTGACCCGGCATAGGCTGGCGAGCAAGGGACCCGGCTGGGAGTAATGCCCCAGTTTGTAGCAGGTACAACGCCGCTTTCGTGCGCGGATGGAACCCATGGGGTCTATTCGCAAGGAAACTCTTTGCCATGTCCACGGCATCCCTCTTAGCGCCCTCCGAGCGTCCCCACGTCGTCGCGTCAGCCCTTGACGACAATCCGTTCGAGGTCGTAGCCCATCAGCTACGAGTGGCCGTATACGTCGTTCTGCGAAGTTCTGACGGCTCCTTCCATCGCCGGGTCAGCCGGAGATTGACTGATATTCAACAGGACCGGGATCTAGCGGCCAAATTGATTCGGGCGTTGCGTGAAAAAGCACGGCGCGAGTCGTGGGACCTGATTGTTGGACTCGAGCGAATCCGGCCTACCAACGCCTACGAAGCCGGTCGCCAAGCCGCATTGCGCGGCGCGTTTCGGGTTTTGGCGTGTCCTGGCAGCCGTGAGCAGTTGGACCAGTGGAACGCGGGCTATGACTCCGTTGCGTCGAACCAAGTTAAGTGCGTTTGACCAGCGATTCGCGAAAAAAATCTTTGAAGTATTTTGCCTTGCGAGAAGTGCGCACATGGACCCACATGGACGCAAGACAGAACTTTGCAAATCGGGCAAACGGTATCGTTTCATTGGGCGGTAGCGCATCACTCGCTAATTTCTTTCAATCTTCCATATCACCCCAGAGGAAACCATGACAAGCCGAAAGTTTATTGCACGCGCGTCTCAGGAGTTGGGAATCGAAGTCGACAAGTCATCTGTTCGCAATGCAATCTTGCGCGGGCGGATTTCCACACCGGAACGATGTGGTCGATGGTTTCGCTTCGAGGAACACCACCTTGACCAATTCGTCGCGTACATGCGCCAGCATTCAACCAAGTTGATTCTGATGGAGGATTAGACGATGGTTAAAAAGGGCCTAGAAATAAAGCGACGGAACGCACTGAGAAAGAAAATCGCCAATCACGCTGGTAAGACGCGATGGGACGCAATGTCGTTAGCTGATCTGCGGACAGTAGTGACGGAATCACAGGAAGAAAAACACCTGATTGATGCAAGAATAGAGGATTTACAAAACCTTGCACGTCGCGAAAAACGCGAAATCGACGAGGCTAAACGCTATAGCGAGTTTTTAGCTGCAAATCCTAATTCGATTTGGCATGATCCACCGCGTTGTCTTCTTGGGTTAGAGCCATGCGAATTCGTCAGTATCGATTCCCCTTGCGGTGTTTGTAGCAAGCCAATTTGCAACAGATGTGGTTGTGATTGCGATCGACGTTAACCACCAAATAACGAAGCCCGCTGGCGGCAAATCCAGCGGGCTTCAAATTTGTCCGGTGCTGTTCTTGGTTGGGCGGCACCAAACGATCAAAGAGATACAAGGATGATAACAGAACATTCGGAAACGACAAGTCAGCACCATAAATATATTGCGTCTGAGTCCGATGATAGGCTTTCGGAAACCAATTCCAAAAAGGGGCGACCACCTGAAATTCCCCAGTGGGAAAAAGACTTAGTTCGGCGGTTT
>JAGQPO010000633.1 GCA_020426665.1 Planctomycetales bacterium | reverse complement strand
GATCGCCACGCAGCGCCACGATGTGGTCGGCACCGCGCTTCTTGGCTTCGCTTAAATAACTTCGCAACTGTTCCACGGTTGATCCGACACAGGTCAAATGCGACGCGACCGGCAATCCTGTCATCTGACGGACTTTTTCAACAACGTCCAAGGTGCGCGTCTGCGTCGAACCGCCGGCGCCATAGGTGCACGTGAAAAAACTGGGCTGAAACGCCTTGAGACGCTCGACATTTTTGACCAGCAATTCCATCCCGTTGTCCGTTTTAGGCGGAAACAATTCAAAGGAAATCGCACAGTTCTTGCCATTGAAGTAGTCGGCAAGTTTGGTCGGGGAACTCATGGATGGACGCAAACCGCAAGGGAAACGAAATGAAACCGGTCTGCCCATTGTAGCCACCGATTGAAATCCGCAATGCCGGCAACGGCGTTTCGCTGTCCGGTTACCGCTGGCCTTACCGGCCGAATAAGGGCCAAATCTTGACCCACGCATGTCACAGGCCTAGACTCCCCGCTCCGCCGCTCCTTCGCCCTTTCCGCCTGCCATGCACGGTGCCTCCGTTGATTGATGCTTCAATGATTTCGATTACCGATGTCAATTCGCTGGCGACCCTTCCCCTGTTTTTCGGTCAAACCGAGACACAGAATCCGCCTGCCGGTCCGTTGATCGCACTGCTGGTTTTCGGAATCGCGCTGTTGCTGGTTTTGATTTTGAAGCTGAAACTGCAGGCGTTCCTGTCGCTGTTGGTGGTTTCGGTCGTTGTTGCGGCGTCCAGTAAGCTGGTCAACCCAAACTCAGTTCCTCTGACACAAGTTGCCGACACCATTGTCGCAAGCATGGGCAGCGCGCTCGGATTTATTGCCACGATCATCGGCATTGGTGCCATTTTCGGAGCAATCTTGGAACACAGTGGCGGAACTCAATCACTGGCCCATCATTTGGTTCGCCGGTTCGGCCCAGATCGGGCTTCGTGGGCAATGTTGATGACCGGATTCATCATTTCGATCCCGGTTTTCTTGGACGTGGCGCTGGTGATCCTGGCTCCGCTGTTGGTCAAATTGGCGCGAGACACGAAGCGTCCTTTCTTGCACTTCGGGTTGCCTTTGGTGGCTGGAATGGCGGTGACACACGCGTTTGTTCCGCCGACACCCGGCCCCGTTGCGGTCGCCTATCTGTTGGGAGTCAACCTGGGCTGGGTGATTCTGTTTGGGGTCCTGGTGGGATTGCCGACGGCGATCATTTGCGGTCCATGGCTTTGTAACTTCTTGGCCAAAGGCGTCACCATCACGCTGCCGGAAACGGACCAAGGTGCGGACGAATCGGAAGCGAATCTTCCATCCTTCGGCTTCATCGTCTTCCTGATCGCATTGCCGATCGGAATGATCTTGGCGAACACCGTCGCTACACAGATTGTCGCCGCCCAGCTTCCGGATATTGTCGCTGCCGCCCCGGATGTGGCTGATGCAACGGAGCTGGCGACCACTGCCCAAGTCGATGCTGCCCAAGCCGATGTCACGACTGCCGAAGCGGGTACTGAAAACCCGGCGGCAGACCAAGATCAAGCTTCGCCCGCTTCCGAATCTCCACAGGAATCAAAACCACTCACTGCCAAAGAGATCACGGATTTACGCGGCAAACAACTTGCCAGCGCGATGGCAGCCAAGCCGCTGCCGTTCCAGATTGTCGTATTTTTCGGCCACCCGGTGATCGCGTTGCTGACGTCGACGCTGATCGCACTGTACTTCCTCGGGACGTACCGTGGAGTCGATCGGGAAACACTTTTGGACATTGCGACCAAGGCGTTGGGCCCGGCGGGCATTATCATTCTGATCACCGGTGCTGGCGGCGTTTTTAAAGGAGTTCTGGCTGCAACGGGAATCACCACTGCGCTGGAAGACATCTTCCAGGACTCCGGGATTTCGGTGCTTTTGCTGGCCTGGGTGTTCGCCACGTTGATCCGCATTGCCCAGGGATCGGCAACGGTCGCGATGCTGACTGCCGCCGGGTTGATGAGCAACTTTGTAACGGGAATGACCCAGCCTCAATTGGCATTGGTGACCGTCGCGATCGCCGCCGGAGCCACCGGGTTTTCCCACGTGAACGACTCGGGTTTCTGGATGATCTCGCGGTATTTCCAAATGTCCGAAGGCCAAACGCTACGAACCTGGGGAATCCTCTCCACGTTCATTTCCGTCGTCGGTTTCTTGATCGCTTTGCTGTTCTGGCAATTCATCGGCTAGACCCTCGTCGTTGGCATCATCTTCGCCGTCCGTGGTTTGCCCCGGATCGTTTGCCGATGCTACAGTTGCCGGCACTTTTGCTTCTCGCAAAAACAGCGGGACGGCCAGCGCCAGCATCGCGGCGATGATCATCACGCTTTTTTCACTGCGGTCACTCGGCCAATAAGGCGAACTCCATAACACCCGCCAAAACACCAGATGCAACGTCAGCGCCATCGGTATCGCAAAGGCAAACGATTCCATCGCGCCGCGTTGGGCGATCTGGCCCTTAGGACCATCGTTGATCGGTATCGTGTTCAATAACGGACGCAACAGGCCGGACAGAATCGCAGTACAGAAAACAAACGCGGGCATCGATTGCCAACCGATCACGATCGCCGGTATCGAAAGCATCGCGATCAAGTCGACCAACCGGGATGTGCCACGACCAAGTGGATCGAGTTTCAAATCGGCCGACGGGCATAACCCTTTGGCCAACACGCGGCCGAACAATGCCGCCGCGACCAACGCCGTCGCAACACGCATGACCGCGTCGACGTACAATCCATCCGGCGTCCATGGCGTCGGCCGATGTGCTTGCCAGGGCACAACCATCACCGTTGGAAAGGCGAGCATCGGGACGACCACCGCCACCAGCGCAAAAGCCAACAGTCGCCGGGGCAGCCTTGTTCCATCGATTCGTATCAACGCCATCGCCCATAGCGTCGACAGCGCAATCGCATGATAGGTCAAAATCATCATCAACACCGGCGATACCTGGGGCGACCAAAGCGGCCCGCCGTGCCAATGAACCAGTTGTGCAGGAAGCGACAACGAATAGAGCTGACTGATCCCAACCAATGTCAACGAAACGCCGACCAGTGCTTCGACGATCGGGTAACGTCTGGAGATCGGCAGCGAACAAAATCGACAGCGCCCGCCCAGCGAGACCCAACCCAGAATGGGCACATTATCACGTGCCTTCAAAGTGTTCGCGCAGCGCGGGCAGCGGGAACGTCCACCGATCCCCTCACCGCGAGGCATTCGCCAAGCGACGACGTTCAAAAAACTGCCGATCGAACTGAAAAAATAGATCAGCCATGCCACAATCGTCGCATCGATCAGACGTGGCTGGATCAGGTCCTCGAAGTCGTAATAGGCATACTTTTTCGATTGGAACCACGCCAAGCCCAAGACGTAAGCGGCCACAACAAGCACGATCAACACCATGGTGGCGACCAGCGGAATCTTTTTTCTCAGTCGGTGTCGCGTCAAGTTGTCAGGTTCCTAAAAAATCGCGGTCGGTTGCTATGGTCCAATAGTATGTTCAACTCGCCGCTCCGGAAGGGGCGTGAAATTCAAGTGCTTTGTCCAGATCCGCATACGCAAACCTTTGTCCGTCATGTCGATTCCTGAAATCCGCCTCTCCCAGGCCAACGACCGTTCCATCGAACGCGACGGAGACTATGTCCTGTATTGGATGATCGCGGCCAGGCGAACACGATACAATTTTGCCCTGCAACACGCCGTCGATCGGGCAAAGGAATTGAAGAAGCCGCTGGTTGTTTTCGAACCACTGCGTGTTCGATACCAATGGGCGAGCGACCGAATCCACCGTTTCATTATCGAAGGGATGCGTGATAACGCCCAGGCATTGTCGGCAAAACCGGTCACGTACTTCCCCTATGTCGAACCCATGCCCGGTGTGGGGTCGCCGCTGCTGGCCAAATTGTCCGCAAATGCGTGTACCGTCGTGACCGACGAATACCCCTGTTTCTTTCTGCCACACATGATCCGGGCGGTCAAAGATCGATTGCCGGTGCCGTTGGAATTGGTCGACGGCAACGGGATTGTTCCGATGCGGTTGGCCCAGCGGACCTTTACCGTTGCCCACAGCTACCGCCGATGGATGCAAAAGAACGTTCTGGATTGTCTGACGGAATTACCCGCAGCCGATCCGCTGAAAAGAATCAAGTTGCCAGAACTGGACCAGTTGCCAAAATCAGTCAGCCGAAAATGGAAACCTGCAGACCTGGAATCGCTTCTTTCGGACAATGGGCTGAACAAAATACCCATCGACCACACGGTTCCCCCCAGCGATATCGTCAGAGGAGGCAGCGTCGTGGCAGGCAAATTGCTGGATCGATTCATTGCAAATCGGCTGCAAGATTACGGCGCCGATCGCAACCATCCCGACGAAGACGTAACGACGGGACTTAGTCCACATCTGCATTTTGGCCACATCGCAGCCCACGAAATGGTTCAGCGGGTGCTGGACCACGAAGGTTGGACGCCCGACCGCTTGTCACCGGCAAACGGAAAGAATCACGGGTTCTGGAACACAAGCGAGCCGGCCGAAGCGTTTCTTGACCAGGTTCTTACCTGGCGAGAAATGGGGTTCAATATGGCGTTTCGGGAACCCAAAACGTACGACAAACTGGACTCGATCCCCGACTGGGCGAAAAAGTCCATCGCCGCGACCGCTGCCGATAAGCGCCCCGTCGTCTACACGATGGAACAATTCGAGGCCGCCGAAACGCACGACCCGCTGTGGAATGCGGGTCAACGTCAACTGGTTCGGGAAGGCGTGATGCACAATTACATCCGCATGCTGTGGGGCAAAAAAATCCTGCAGTGGACGGAATCGGCCCAACAAGCGGCCGATGTCATGGTGCACCTGAATAACAAATACGGCTTGGACGGCCGCGACCCAAACTCGTACAGCGGGATTTTTTGGATTTTGGGGCGTTATGACCGGGCTTGGGGGCCCAAACGCCCGATTTTCGGTAGTTTGCGCTACATGACCAGCGAAAGTGCCCGATCTAAGCTGCGTCTCAGCGAGTACCTGGAAAAATATGGCAAGTGACCCTAACGGCCACCCGCCCGTTTTCCACGCTGAAAACCGGGAAAAGCCCTTGCCGACAAACACGCCGATCGATACCCTTCCGGATTCTCCGCCCGAAGGTCGATTCCCGACCTTTGTTGGCGGCAGACTCGCGAACCCAATTAGCTTTA
>JAGQPO010000632.1 GCA_020426665.1 Planctomycetales bacterium | reverse complement strand
CATCTACCGAGCTCCGTGGACGCGCACCGGATTCCTAAACCAAGGGGTCGTCCACTTGGTTAAGAACTGCGAATTGCGTGGTAACATCGCCATCAAATGCGATTGGCAAAACATGGAAAATGCGTACCAAAAACTTGTACCTGACAGGATGTATGTCGTTGACGAAGGCAAGCCGGTTAGGGAAGTTTTTTTCAAGGAACAAGCCGCCGATTTTGTGATACCGCAAAACCATCGCGATGCTGAAGGCAAGGTGTATCCAACGACTGGACTGACGAACCAGGAAGCACGGGACAAACTGGGGGTTTGCCTGCTCGGAGGCATCGCGACGTCGTTAGAAGAATCACCACTTGTAGAAGGTGGTTTTATTGGCCCCGTGTTCGATCCTGGTAGCGCGCAACAGGCGACGAGCGAATGATGTCCGTTGCTCGCTACCGAGCTTCGACTTCCAAAGACACCGGAACCTTCCTCTGGTAATGAGTTTGTCTCATCGGACGTAATACCCCAATTCCGTGTGAGGCAAGACAATGGTAATCGCCGCGCCGATTTCCATTGTGGTATCGGTGACGCCGTGGTGCTTTCAATGGAAATCCGAACGGCGAAGTCGTAGTAGTGAGTCCTTCAACCGTGGATCGCATACTACAGAAGGCAGTTTGCATGAGGGACTATATGCATGCGCGTTCGGCTAATAGTGCTGCAAGCCAACTCTTGGTACAAAAAAAGGCCGCCCCCAAATCAATGGAAGCGGCCTCCGAATTAGCTTTAGTCAGATTGTTTTGAAACTAGGCTTGTCGACGTCGACGACGTACCAATCCGATCGCACCAACACCCATGAAAGCCAGCAACGAAGATGGCTCAGGAACAGGCGAGAATTGGACGAACGAAGTTTGAGAAACGTCCAGGGTATACTTTCCGCCAGCCTTCAGGTCAAAGACCACAGATTCCTTCGCGACGAACCCACCAGACGAGAACGTCTCAGACCCCGGACCTGTTTGAGTGATTGACTCGAAGTTTTCGTAGGTAACAATCGCTGTGCCAGTTGGGGTGATCTCTGTCAAAGTGATCGTGAACCCAGTTGACGCGAAGCTGCTGTAGACCGGACTGACTCCACCGGTATCCAGCAAGTTAAGGTCAATCAGTTCCTCCCAAACAATTTTTGTGGTGAGGTCTGTAGCTGCAACGAAGTCGTACGAGGTGGTGTTACGGACGGCCGCCCCACCCTTGCCAACCAAGCTAGGAACAGTGACCGCAAAATCTGCAAGTGTCGTCGCTGCGGCACCGGCAGGAATCGCCGCAACGGCCGGATTTAGATCACCTGACAGATCCGCGAAGGACCCTGAAAATGTCGAGTCGGCTCGAACGGACTGCGGCGTCGTCGGGACGAGAAATGCATTGTCAGCAGGTGCAACGCCTGACCCTGAGTAAGCAACTGGCGGATCTGTTCCAATAGGCAAAATGAAACCGCCCACAGGGGTACCGACGATCGTAATCGAAGCCGACTCGCCGCCGTCAACGAAACCCGAAAGTGACGTTTCATTCACACCACTGGTCGTGGTCGAAATACCGCGAATTTCGGAGACGCTGATTCCGGGGAACGAAATAAAGTCAGCCGTTACAGTCGCACCGCCAGAGACCTTGACAATCTTCAAGCCTTTAACATCGACGAATGCCGACCCGGTGATGCCCGCTTGGGCAGTCGTTGCGAGAACGACTGAGAGCATTGCTCCCAAAACGTAAGAAGTAAATTTCATTGTGAAAATCCAATCATTAAATAGTAAAGTTCAAATCAAAAACCGAGGGATCTGAACTCAAGCGATCGGTATTTTCAAAAGCTCCATCGGAAGACGAGCTGCAAAGGATGGAACGATCGGTGGCAACACTAAGCTGCACTTTAGGTCTAAGTTAAAGCGGATCCCAAGCATCATCGCGGGCTGAGTCGCGTTGCTGTGCGAAACTAGGATGGCGTTCAAGCAATTTCCACGATTGACTTCGATCATGGGACTTCCGGGGTCATCTGTCTCCGAAAACCCGATCGCGATCGCTTCGGTAACGTCCACGCAAAGCGTTTCTGACTCCACCAATACACCAGCACTCACGTTGGCTGCCGAGACAGCTAACGCAAAAGCAAAGAATATCGAAAGGAATCGAGAGAAACTCATTGAGATCCGTAATAGTTATGCAGGGGGTTCCGGCAGTAGGATATGCGTTCGATTGCTCGAATGCAAGCTAATAACTGGAGAATTCGGAAGAACTCGGCTACGTTTGTACATTAATTCTTGCCAAGACGCGATTTCGTCCACATTGCCACCCCCACAAGTGCATTCGTCCAGATCTTGTTTTGAGGTTGGGTCAAATTCGTACGACGGAATCCCGGTCCGTCGTACCCCGAAGAATCAAAAGTTGACGAAGTACAAGTGCTTCGTTGCCACCCTATTGGTGGGGGTCGTGGAACTCGTCAAGAGCTTCAGCCGGAACCGGGAATCGTCGAAAGTTTTGACGACTTCCGCTACCGTTAAAACCTTAGTTCTAAGTCGCAGCAAATCACGCGTCTGAAACTGATCGGTTCATTGCTGCTTTTTGGTTTTATGCATGCTCCGATGAAAAACCACGCACACTGCCAACGTCAAAAGACTCGAGGAAAGACCGAAAACTAGCGGGAAATCGATCACTGAAAAACCAGCTCGCTCAAAGGCACTGCGAACTGCTTTTAAAACCGGCAAGTGGAAAAGGTAGATGGAATAGGAGAGTTCGCCGATTCGTTGTAGGGCCGCACTCTCCAGCAGGGGGGCTGTAAGCCGGCTGCGTGGGATCAGGATCAGGATGGCCATTACGCCCAACGGGATCAAGGGAAATCCGTAGCGCCCACTCTCGAACCCTAATTGCGCAATGTCATGGGACGAAAGCGCTGCCAGCCCCCCCAGACAGGAGGCTGTCAGCACACCGTCTGAAGCGAACGATGCCACATGGGGGGATCGGTGGTGAATCGCGGCGGCCAGCACTCCCAGCGTAAAGATCGGCAAATGGCTCGCCAGGCTGTGGTGCAAGCAGGCAGCTTCGCTGCCGAACCAATCGCCGGAAATGCCTGAAAGGGGCTCGACTCTACTAAGTTGGTACACCGCAGCTTGGGCGAGCACGGCTAAGACGGCAAAGGCAAGGCAGAGGTAGCCCGGCGATAGTCGGTTGAGTCTGCGTAGCGTGATCACGACGAGCGCGAACAAGGCATAGAACTGCACGATCGGCGCGAGTGCCCAGAAGGGAGGGCTAATGCTGTAGAGCGTTTCAGCGAAGAAGTTGTGTGTAAACGTGACGTGCAGTGCCAAGTCAGCCCAGCTCTTTGGCGACAGGACGTTGTTTTTAAGGAAAAACAATGGCAATAGGCAGACCAAGTACGTCGGAACAATACGACGGACCCGACGGCGCCAAAAGCCGGCTAACGGGCTCGCTCGAAAGTTCCTCTCCCCGCGTGCATACAGTCCTGAAGTCAGCAGAAAGCCGCTCAACATCATGAAGACAGCAACGCCAACATTTCCATTCTTTAGCAGTTGCCCAAAATCGATCCTGCCCCAACTGGGGCCAAATTCCGTTAGTTGCTGCCAGTGAACGCCGAATACAGCCAGGCAGGCGACGGCGCGAACACCATTCATGCCCGCAATGCGAATCACGTCATCTTCACGACCGGTCGCTTTTGTTCTCGCGCGCACCCCAGTTTCTTGATCGTTATGCATCGCCGCATTTAAACCCTAAAGAGATGGTTGGCCGTCGGCTGGGACATCTCCATTGAGATTCCGATTAGCTTTGCCGCCATCGCCAACCCATCAACTTGAAAGCTAGATAGTAGCCCAGTAGCGATCCCGCCAGTCTTGATGTGAAACCAATTCCGGCGCCGACATGATTCACTTCAATCAGTTGCCCTAATTCAACCAGGAAAGAAGAACCGACAATGCCGATCAGTGTCACAGCGATCGTCAACCAACGAAGTGTTTTGTTACGTCCCAGTGCGACTCCGATGCCAAGTAGCATTCCAAGAATCGATGATAAGATCAACGTCCGAATGATTCGAAATGCCAACTTGAGATTGGAACCGCGATAGTCGGCAAAAGGGCTATCCGCCAACTGCCGAAAGGCTATACGCAGATCGTCAGACTTGCGCATGAAGTCAAAGGGGTACCAGGAAATCAAACAGAGTACGAGCAGATAGAAAAATGCGGCAAGCCACCAAAACGTTGGGTCACGAAGGACACCGTCCCGTCGAAAAGGTGCAGGCAGGCCCTGCGATTGTGCCCCGGTTGTGTGCTTGTTGACAGATCTTGCGATCTGAATCCCCGAGAATGCACCGATCGTCGCAAATACGGCGTCGGTCGCAGAGGTAATGCGTGATTGCACAAAGAGTTGAAGAGTTTCTAAGCCCAAGCCAACCAAGAGTGATAACAAACACTGGTTCGAAAGAGAAATGGCCAAACTCCAGCGTCGCGTCAACCGCACGACGGCCCACCAACCAACTGGGACGGCAAGAACGAGCGACGTGAGGCTCTGAAAAGAAAACTCAGGTAATCTCTCGCCGCCCAGTGAAAAAATGTTAAGGCGGATTCTCCCGTCTGTCCATTTACGAGCGATTTCGACCGGGGAAGTGACGAAGTCGAATGGCAATAGCTGCCAGATGACAACGCCCGCAACAACAAGCGAAAGTAGCGAATCGAATCGGGAGCGTATCGCCTTTCCGTGCAATAGTCCATCAAGCAATCTTAAGAACCTTGAACCGGTACCCCCCCAGGCGACGATCGCGGTGATCGCACCGAGAAATTGCGCATAGCAGTCCCTTACCGACGGTACACGGTCTCCCATCCATGCTTGGCCGAATTCACAAATGAAGCTAACGATCGCGGTGACCAATAGCGACAGCAGGACGCACGCGAAACAAGCGTTAGGCGACCGAATTGTGGATCGCAAAGTGCCCATCAACGCATACGCCACCGGCATTCCGAGCAAGAAATTGGCGGTGACGTCCGAACGGGACGTACGATCGCTTTGGCTATTCAGAAAAAGTGACCAAGCCTCATCGAGACTTGAAAATTGCAAGTTGAACGGCGCCCAGGACCCGACGATCATGCCGATCGCTGCCAAGGCCGCCAGCAATGCGAGCGGTCGCGAATCGCCCTGTGTCTTATCCACGGTTATTGATTCAGCGAGGTTTCCAAGGCAACGTTATCGTTTTCGCGATGCGAAAGTGTCTCCACGGCAAACGAGAGCCCTAGCAGCCAGTACAACCGCATGTCATCGTGCCGCGAAATGGCAAGAGAGTTGACCGCGACCGTAATAAGGCTGCACCCGATCGCAATCGCGATCGCACTGACGAACTTATTCTCCGACCGGGAACCACGTCGTGCAGATCGAAGTCCGATGGCGAGCAACACGCACCACAGCAGACAGCCAACGATTCCTTGTTCTTCGAGTATTTCAAATGGGCTACTGTGCGTCGCTTTCCATTTTGAAAGCTCCAGCTCGGACGACATCTGCTTGCCTCCTCGGCCAGGCCCCACTCCAAAGATCCCGTTTTGCGGTATGTGGCTGACTGTGGCCCTCCAGAACTGCATGCGAGATGCGAGTGTCGGGGTGTCCCAGCCCGCTTCCATCCATTGATCGATCCGCGGGCGGAGCGGAGAAGCCAAGGCGAAAAAGAGTGAAGCTGCCAGTAGAGCGGAAACGACCGCGATGCTTCTGACCGAGCGGAGTTTGGCAAGAATCAGCGAACACAAGCCGCAAAGCAAACCCACGTTTGCTGCCCTGCTGGCCGTTCCAATTGACAAGAAACTGCAACAGGTCGCAGCGGAGAAAAACACCAGCATGCCGGGCCAGGAAAGTGAAGTTGCAGTTCCTGCCAACAGGCACGCAAACGGCGCGATTGAAAAAGCATAGTCAGACGCCCGTTCGATTTCGTCCAATTGTGCCGTAACAAAGGCAATGGACGCGATCGCCGAGGCCACGAGAACCAAGTAAGACCTGCGGTTTGACAAGAAGGCAAAGACCACAACAAGCGTCATCGCTGACTCGATTGTCCGAAGCAGGTGATGCTTAGGGCCGGCAAGCTCCCGACCGAAGAACAACGCAACCGCCTCGCATACGGTCGCCCAAACGGTGACCGCCAAAAGAAGTCGCAGCCAGGTATCTCTACGTTGCCACGCCTGGAGCAAGTGTCGTCGAAACGGCCTGCTATGCAGCGACCCCATCAGCGACAGACTGATGATTACCAATTGAAACCCGTTATCCCACGCGAACTGCAATTCGGCACTGTACCTGGGGATTCCGAACGCCATCATCGAAACGGCAATCGCTCCCATGGTCATATTCCATGCCGAAAGTGCAGCCAATGCGATCGAGACGGCGGCGAATCCGACCGCGATCCAGGAAGGCTGATATCCCAGGTACGCCCAACCGACAGTTCCGGCGTCTGCGCTCGGAACCGTCGATCGCCAAAACAAAACGGCAGCACATACCAGCGAAATCAAACAATGAGTGATCCGAAAGGCTCGAAGTCTACTCATCCCGGATCACTTTCAGTTTGCGTTGGGCGAACATTCCCTCAACGTGCAGTTCTTCGCCCCAAGTGTGTCAAGGCAAAACTCGAACACCGTTTCTAATCTCCCAAGGAAATTGTTCAAGTCGTGATCATCGCGTACGTAGGGTGAAAACCCAGGCACCAACGACGAACTGTGGAACATCAACACCAAGATCGGGTGATGACGCTGGAGCCACGATTGGGCGAGTTGCATCATGCGACGCGCGTCGGCCTGCTCGGGACTCAGCTTGATACGCGACGCCAGACCGAGCCGGTCTAGAATTCCGACCATCCGCATCTGCCGAAGTGGCGATCGATGAGCGATGGATCGCATCCGCGACGCGAGCCCGTAATACCGATGGGTGTAGCCGACGGTTACCGGAACCTCGTACAAGTCTCCGCTGTCATGGGGCTCGATTAGATTGTTTCCGCCGACAAAATAGGGCGTCATTGGTGCGTCGCTGAAATTCGGTCCGGATCCTGCGGTGTAGTCGGTCAGCGGAATGACGCTCGAATCAACTCGATACCCGTGTTCGACAAGCGCACGTGCGCCGCAAATGTCTAGTCCGTAGCGCCCGGCCCGGAACGATCGAGGGCGCCGACCAAACGCCGTTTCGATAGTGTCGGTCAACCATCCTATTTTTTCACTTTGCAACTCGGGCGACAGGTTGCAAAGGTACGAGTTTCTGGTGCAGCGTTCCTCAGTCGTAGGCGGGGTATTCCAGGGGTGGACGTGGGCGCCAATTTCGGCACGATCCTGTTCCTGAATCGGCCTCAGGATTTCGACCGCCTCACGCGAACATACCACGGGTGCATCGACCAAATAGGTTGGGCGAATGGAAAACCGGTCGCATAGTTCCTGAAAACGCGGTACGCCTCGGATATTCGTGACCTCTCCGCGGAGAGGATAATCCCCCGACCACAGACCTTCTTCTTCTGTGTCAATGGTCACGACGAACTTTGCCGGACAAGCCTGAGGATTGCTCACGATCGCAATGTCTCGCTAAACATGTTAAGTGACGTTCTCCAGCAATATCGGCCGGCAAAGTGATGCGGATACTGATTCGATGTTCAATGGCACGCAGTTGAGTTCGTAGGAACCACTGACGACGCTGTTGATGTCGATGCACAGTGGCGCGACCACGAGCGTCGTTTCGTTCGCTTGAAAGAGCATCTTGATCGCCGCATAGGGCGCCCTTTGATTGTCAATGATCGGTGTATCGACACCCAATAGGTGAAGCCTCTTTTCACTCAACCATTCCGTCAGTTGAGGTGAAAAGAACGGGCAGGAATCGAGGAAATTTGCCGATCGATGATGGCGTCCCCAACCGGTTGCAATGATCAACGTGTCTCCAACATCGATCGAAAAGTTGGTCATAGCAATCGCCCCAAGAAACGTATCAAGTGTGACCTCTTCTGATTCCGCGCACGGACCGATTGAAATCAACTTGCAAGGTCGGACGAACGCTGAGAGCGGGAAACTCGACAACAGAACCTCGTTGTTGAGTTTGTGTTGACTGGTTTCGACGTATGTACCCGAGTGCGAACACAGACTAAACCGATAGACGGTACTCGCGTCGCCATCGGCCGTCCGCGCGATCGGAGAAATCTTGTTTGCCCAGTTTTCCCGGTATGACCACATCCCGTTGTAAAGGGGAAGTCCAATGTCGTGGATTCGCTTCATACAGTTCAATCTAGTAGGGCCAGTAAAGTGGGCACGATTTCCGGTTGCCTATCCAAGTGATTCCCCTTTGTTCCGACCGTCAAAGGTCGATGGGCGTTCAGTCCTCGGCCAGCGAGGGTCATTCGGAGTGAAGATTCCCTTGCAAATCCCATACGCAATTGCGATTTGACCGAGCGTAAAGAAAAACGGAACCGCAAACAATGCGATGCGCCGCAGACGGAGAGAAACACAGCCCAATATTGCGAGCACGACAAAGGCTGCACCGACAGCAATGACCAACCGATAAATGAGCTCATCTTTGGCAAGCACAATCGAAGCCGCCAATCCGATAATAATGATAAACGGTGACGTCCAACGCAAAAACTTGTGCGAGACAAAGTACAGCAATGCAAGCGGTTGAGCGATTGTCGGAGTAATGCCGCGAAGCAACAATTGCGCGGCGCCCGCACTGAGGCGGATTCGTCGACGGAACTCGGTCGAAGCGGCTTCGGTTGCGTTTTCGTTCGCCACTGCTTCTGGGGCGTATTGAATTCGCTTGCCGTGGCGAATGACATTCATGGAAATCGTAAAATCATCAAGAATCGTGTCGTTGCGAATTGGGAAATACAAGACCCTTCGAATAACGTACATTCCGCCGTCGACTCCGATCATTGAGCTGGTTGCCGACTCTCCGCGGTGGATCCCTCTTTCCATCCAATAATAGATCCGTTCGGCGACACCGAAACTTGATCTTGCGCTGTCCAATCGCACATCTCCGCTGACGGCTCCCACACCGGGTTCCGACAGTCTGGCCACCAGGCGTTTCAATGCGTCGGTGGCAAACATGACGTTTGCATCACAAAGGCAAATCACGTCTCCGGTGGATCGTTCGATCGCGTCGTTGATCACCGCCGCTTTTCCACGTCTGATGGGAAAATCAAAAACTTTGACGCGATCTGATGCGTACCGTTGCGCCAGCTTGGCTGTGTTGTCGCTTACACCGTCGCAGGCGACCACGATTTCCAATTGTCCCTCTGGATACTCAAGTGCTAGCGAGTTTTCGAGTTTGGACTCGATGACCGCCTGTTCATTGTAGGCAGGTATGATCAGAGATGTCGTTGGCATTGAAACGGCCTCTGAATCGGCGGCCGGTCGCCTTTTCTCGTCCCATACACCCAAGACGACCATCAGAACAGGGAAGACCACGTAGGCCAACGCTAGCGCCGCGACACACAGCAGAAGAATCCATTGCACACTGTCATGTAACATTGATTTAGCCGGATTGGATGGTGACGCGCTACTTTGTCGTCTCTGGCCGCTGTGGAGTCCATGTCGAAAACCTTCGCCCCAACAAGATGTTCATCATCCCCAAAGCGGCAGCAACATTAGAAAGGCAAAAAAAATAGCAAAGGTAAACAATTTTGAGCTCCCCGATACTTGGCAGAAAGCGTGCCGCGGCAACCAGGTAGAATGTTACCTGCGCGATCATGAGTGCCTGGTAAAGCGCCGAACCGTTGGCGGCCAGCAGAAGGCAGGTAACGAAACACCCCATCAAGAAGAGCGGCGCCATCCACCGTATCACTTTATGGGAAAATAGCTGCCATGAAAAAATACCGACTCGGATCGGATTGAGTGCGGATCGAGCCCGAAAGACGGCGCGGAAACTTCGGTTCACGATTCGAATCTTGCGGCGAAACTCACCGGCGAAGTTCGGAGCAGACTCTTCGTAACAGAACGCCTCGGGCTCAAACACACCTCGATAACCTGCGACCACGATTCGCAACGGTATCAGAAAGTCATTGATGTCGTCTTTCTTCAACGGACTAAATAGCTCGCGACGAATTGCCATAATCGCGCCGTCCCCACCGACGACACTGCTCAGACGACTCTCCCAGCTTTTCAATTTGACCTCAAATCCCCAATAGGTGTTTTCCGATTGCGAGGCGGCCCCTTCACCATCACTGTATCGCTGGTGTCCGACCACGAAACCGACGGTCGGGTCACCAAAATGACGAACAAGCTTTTGCACCGCGTCACGATCGTATACCGAGTTTGCATCACTGAAGACGATGATTTCACCGGTACATTGGGGTACAAATCGGGTTAATGCGGCAGACTTTCCCTCTCGGGGCGACTGCCGGTATAGCTTGACCCTCGTGTCATCGAACTCACGCACGATATCATCCGTGCCGTCGTCGGATTCATCGGAGATCACGACGATCTCCAAAGATTGGCCGGGAGAATTGAGGGCAAGAGAGTTCTCGATTTTGTCCCGAATGACCGCCGCTTCGTTGTAAGCGCTAATGACCAGGCTGGTCGCCGCCTCATATTGCCCCGGATGCACTTCGTTGCGAAAGCGTGAGAACGCGAATAGCATCGTCGGATAAACGACGTACGGGGTGATGACCGCAAGAACGCAGATCCAAAAGACAATGGCAAGGAGGGTAATGGTCATAGGGTCATTCGGCAATCGAAGCGACGGGGGCGATCTGGGCATCGAAAGTTGTGCCTGAACGTATACCATCGGCAGCCCCACCGCCGGTCAGGTCATTGATGATCGGCGAAAGATGTTCTGCGAGATAACGCGTGAATCTTTCCGCACCGTCGCGATTTAGGTGGGTTTCATCTCGAAAGTGACGTGGCTCCAAAAAATCGAGCTCGCGCCCATCGATCCATCGAACTTTGGCCGAGAGCGACAATTCTTGAACACGTGTCAGGTATTGGTTTTCAAGATCCACGTCGCGATCCGACGGCAGAATTCTAGGAGGAATGATGATGACCAGGCTGAAGTTTCTCGATTGGGCGAGGGACGCCAAATGTTCGATGACCTGCATGCGTTGCCTGCTTAGTGGCACATTGGCAAGCGACTGGTCCGGCTGTCGTGGAATGTCGATTTTGTCGGCCGCCATAAATCCCTGCCTCGACGGCCCAAAATCGACCGGCAATCCGACAAACCATTCTGACCTCCAATCCTTTAAACGTTTGAATCGTGCCATGTAAAGGTAGTTTCCGGCGACTCTTTCCTGTAACGGTCGCTTGCACCAAGGGGAACTGATGATCCCCGCCTCCGACTGACGATTTTCCTCTAGGTCGGCGAGAGACCGGACAAGGAACGAGACAACAACGACCTTCGGCACATCATATGGTGGTTCCAGCAGTTGCGTGGTCGACACGTTAAATGCAAGTGGGAAATTACCGGGCCAGGCAAGGTTATAGCTTGAAAACCCGGGAAACAGATGTTCGATCGTGGCAGGGGAACAATC
>JAGQPO010000631.1 GCA_020426665.1 Planctomycetales bacterium | reverse complement strand
CCGGTGAAGACGATCGCGTCGGCTCCTCCCAGTGCGACCAACATGCCGCCCAGGTGCCGGCGAATCTCTTCGATGAAAACGTCCAGTGCCAGCTTGGATTGCAGGTCGCCTTCGGCGGCGGCCTGTTCCAAATCACGGACGTCGCCACTGTTGTTACTTAGTCCCAACAGCCCGCCCTTGCTGGCCAATTCTTTCAGCGTCTCGTCGAGCGTCAGCCCGGTGCGCTGCAAAATCAACGGCAACGCAAACGGGTCAAAATCGCCGACTCGGTTATTTTGCGGCAAACCGGTTTGGGGTGTCATTCCCATTGTCGTTTGCACACTTTGTCGATGGTCGATCGCGGTGATCGAGCTGCTGCCGCCGAGGTGACATGAGATCACTCGGGCATCGTTGCGGCCCAAGATCTCAGCGCTTCGGTAGGCGATATAGCGATGGCTGGCGCCGTGAAAACCCCATTTGCGAATGTGGAATTCGTCGGCCCATGCTCTTGGGATCGCGTATTCCCGTCGCGCCGCGGGAATGGTCTGATGGAAATCCGTTTCGAACGCAGCGACCAGTGGAAGATCCGGGAATCGAGCCTTCAACGTTTTCATCGCTGCGATGTAAGGCGGATTGTGGGCCGGCGCGGCCGCATTCATCTCCGCCATCGCGTCCAGCACATTGTCGTCGACCACAAAGACACCGGAAAGTCGACCGCCATGAACTGCTTTGAACCCGATCGCGGCAACTTGCGAAGCATCTTGGATCGCACCATGCTCGGCGTCGGTCAACTGGTCCAGGCAGGCTTGAACGGCGACACCGTGGTCGGGAACCGGCATCGACTGCTCGTCCGCCCAGTCTCCGATTTCGACCGTGCACTTGCTGTGCGCATCACCGATCCTTTCGACCGCGCCCTTGGCCAGGCAGCGAGCGTTTTGGATGTCATCGATCGCTCCATCATCGGTCATTTCAAATAACCGATACTTGAAACTGGTCGATCCCAGATTTGCAACAAGTACGAGCACGGGTGGTATCCTCCCCGATACAGTGCGGTCAGTCGTAGCGTTCAGCCGGTTCTCGTCAGCCCGCGCAGGCGGGTTGACGGTTACGCCAAAAAAGCTTTTGTGACACCTTCGGCGGGACGCGGAATCACGTGACTGGAAACCAATTCACCGACCTGTGAAGCTGCGTTGGCACCTGCTTCGACAGCCGCACGAACGCTCCCGACATCACCACTGACGACGGTCGTTACATACGCACCGCCGATGTCGACTCGTTTAACAATTTCCACGTTTGCCGCCTTTGCCATTGCGTCGGTCGCTTCGATCAGTGCCAGCAAACCTTTGGTTTCGATCAAGCCAA
The DNA here is from genome assembly GCA_020426665.1 of Planctomycetales bacterium. Taxonomy (GTDB): domain Bacteria; phylum Planctomycetota; class Planctomycetia; order Pirellulales; family Pirellulaceae; genus Stieleria. The sequence goes on along the minus strand of JAGQPO010000631.1, from coordinate 11,028 downwards.
TTGCATCATTCATGATGTTACTTTTTCTTAGTGTGTTGTTTTGATTGTTTGAAAGAGCGTGTCAAAAACACGGTCTACTTTTTGGGTGCCGCGTTGACCTTTAGAACCTTGCTGAGGTCGTCATGCGGACGCGGGATGACTTGCACGCTGACGACTTCGCCGACACGTCCGGCCGCCGCAGCGCCGGCGTCGGTCGCAGCTTTCACGGCCGCGACGTCACCACTGACAAACACGCTGACAAGACCGCTGCCGACCTTGTCCCAGCCCAGAAATTCGACGTTCGCCGCTTTCAACATTGCGTCGGCCGCTTCGACCAGGGTCACAAACCCTTTGGTCTCGATCATACCGAGCGCTTCATTACTCTTTGCCATTGGAAATCTGCCTATTGGTAGGAGAAAGGAGGTGTGTAAAGACTATTTTTGGCAGCCGCAGCCGCCCTTTTTCAGTTCGACCTTCGACGCGCCGTCCAAGAAACAAGCGTTGCCCTCGTCGGTGTCGATGTGCACTTCTAATTTGGCCGCTTCATCGGCGCGCACCAACACGTCTTCAAAGATCGTCGTGCATTCGTGGCTGGTGATCTTTAACTGCATCATGTCGCCGTCGGAAACGCCGTAATGCTCTGCGTCAAAGTAGTTCATGTGCACGTGACGAGCAGCGCGGATGACGCCCTGATGCAACTGCACGCTGCCGACCGGCCCGACCAAGACACACCCCGGTGTGCCGTCGATCTTGCCGCTGTGACGAACCGGCGCGTCGATCCCCAAAGAGATTGAATCGGTGAACGCCAATTCAACTTGGCTGGCACCACGTGTCGGTCCCAGCACCCGCACGCTCGGTAACATCCTGCGCCGCGGCCCGACAACCATCACGGTTTGCTTGGCCGCGTAAAATCCGTCCTGGTAAAGATCTTTTTCCGGTTCCAAAACCGATCCGGCGCCAAACAAGATCTCGACGTGTTCGTCGGTCAGATGGACGTGCCGCGCCGAAATGCTGACGCGCAGGTTCGGTTTGCCGTCGACCCAGCCCGGCGGGTCGCCGGTGCGGCTACCGCCAGCCGATGATGAAAGCGTTTTTCCAAGCCCACTGCCGGCGATCGCGCTGCGAACCAATGATTCGATCCGCGCGCGGTCAATTTGAGTCGAGTTCATTCGGAAAGGGTGATGGGGAGAGGTTGCTGAAGGTGGGAGTTTCAAATCGAGATCTGGAGTTCGTGAGTCTCAAGTCTCGGAGGTCGGTTCATCACAAGTGTCTGATTTCGTTGCCGAACTTGTTTCGTCGTTGCGCCGATGGTTTGCCAACACTAGTTCGACGCCAGCGTCTTCGATCCTCTTTTTCCATTGGGACCCCAGACCACCATCGGTCACGACGCCGTGCACGTCTTGCAATCGGCACAAGTGGGACAAACTGACTTTGCCAAATTTCGTGTGGTCGGCGACGACGTAAGCCTGGTCGGCCGCGGCCAACATCGCTTTTTCACTTTCGACCAGCATCATGTTGTTGTTGAAATAGCCACGCTCGTTGATTCCGGCGACCGAAAGAAACGCCAGTCGGACGTTGATCTGGCGCAACATCGATTCGGCCATCGGACCGATGGCCACCGCCGTTCGGCCGCGAACACATCCGCCAATCGTCACCAAATCAATCGACTCACTGCTGGAAAGTAAGTGGGCGACCGGCAAACTGTTGGTGACCACTTGCAATCGGCGGCCGACAAGTCGACGGGCCAGTTCGTAGGTCGTGCTGCCGCCGTCCAACAGGATCGTGTCGTGTTCCTCGATCAAGTCCGCTGCCGCCGCGCCGATCGACGCTTTTACCGACCAAGTGGTGTCCTTGCGGCCTTCAAAGGCTCGAATCGTCGCACTCTCGCCGGTCCAAAAAACGCCGCCGTGGGTCCGACGAACATCGCCCGAACCCTCCAAAACTTCCAAATCCCGTCGCACCGTTGATTCGCTGACCGTCAACGTTTCGGCAAGTTCACCGAGCGATGCAAATCCCGTCTGGCGAATCATCTTGCGCAAACGCTCGCGGCGGCCACCGCTCGATGAGCGGGCGTCGGAAGCAATTCGGTTGGATTCATTCACAGATCGGACCACAAAATTTACCCAGTTTGCGCAGGCCACGCCAAGATTGATAGTTTTCTCTCAGTTTTGGTAGATTTCAAGCACTGTATGCAAGATTTCAGTCATTTCTGGCAGAATAAGCAGAATAAGTTGCGGCCTGAAATTGGCGGAAGTCGCCGCCGCGGACTCCGCCGTCAAATGCAGGTCGGGCGCCTGGCCGATCCCTGGTCGTCGGACGGCCCGACGGATCAGAGGCGGGTCGGGAACCAGTCACCGGCACCCATCTTGAATCTTTGCGTCAATTGACTGGTGATCTTTCCGCAACCCGACGCGCTCCGGTTTTCTAGGAGTCGCTGTCGCGATACGCTGCGATATCAAGCGAATTCTCTGTTTCACCTTTTGCTGCTACAGCACCAAACCACCATGACTGAATTAACCGGAAAGCGAGCGATTGTCAGCGGCGCATCACTTGGAATCGGCCGCGGCATCGCCGTCGAACTCGCCCGCGCCGGCGCGACCGTCGCTGTCAATTATCGCTCAAACCCGGAACGCGCCGATCAAGTCGTCGCCGAGTGCGAATCGGTCGGCGGCAAGGCCTTCAAGATCCAGGCCGATCTATCGATTCAAGAAGAGGCCGAAGCGATGATGCGCTCGGCCATCGACACGCTCGGCGGTTTGGACATTGTTGTCAGTAATGCGGCATACAGCGACCGGCATCTGATGTTGGAGTCGGATATGAAAGAGTTTCGCAAGACGATCGATGTCAGCATGTGGGGCGCGTTCTACGTCGTGCGTTCGGGTGCAGCGGAGCTTGTACGTGCCGGCAAAGGTGGCAATATCGTCGTCATCAGCAGCCCCCACGCACACCTCGCGATGCCGGGCGCGATGGCATACAACATGGCCAAAGCCGCCAACGACCAGATGGCCCGTACGGCGGCATGCGAATTGGCCCAGCACCGGATTCGATGCAACATCATTCACCCCGGTTGGATCGATACGCCCGGCGAACGCAAGTTCTTTGCCGAGGAAACCTTGCAAGCGGAAGCGGCAAAACTGCCTTGGAAGCGTTTAGGAAAACCCTGTGAAATCGGTCGCGGCGTCGTGTTCCTGTGTCGGGAAGAGAGTGAATACATTACCGGCAGTACTCTGACCATCGATGGCGGCATTCAACTGCCATGGCGTGACATGTTTCGCGTAGAAGAAACCGCGGACACCGCCAGTCCCATGGCGGACATCAGGTAAACAGCGATGGCCGACAGACAAGTGCCTGTGCATTCGCATGTTGCGTTGCCTTTTCACGGGCCCGAATGTGTCGGCCGTGGACTCTAAATGAATTCAGCGGAGTCCCTCGCTGACGCGTTCGGGTTGCGATGACACTGATCGGCCGGTGGCGGAAGTTATTTCGGGACACTTCTAAACGCCGGCTACTGCGACTTTGCCGCACTGATCTGGTCCAGTGCGGCAGCGTAGCGGGAACCGAATTCCAGTAACGATTCGCGATCAAAATGCACGTTATCCTGGTTCAGCGTCAGATCGGTCGACTCCACGAAGGCGCACTCGGGCAGTTCGGTCGCGATGTCGCGATGTGCCTGGTCAACCTGTTTTCGATAGGCCGACCAATTCGGCAGGTCGTACTGGGCCAGGCCTCCGATCATGATTGGCGTCTCAGCTCCGACCAGATCGCGAAAGCGGCCGAATAGCTGTGTCAGGTTTTCTTTGTAGGTGTCCGCCGCTCCGGGTTTACAATCCGATTCGCCCTGGTGCCACAAGATGCCTTTGAAGGTTCCATCGCGAAGCGCGGTTTTGATTCGTGGCAGTGCGTCGTCGTACGGATGCGATTTCGTTTGGTCGTGATATCCGCCTGGTGTCCAGCTGGCGATCGGCGAACCTCCAACGGCGCAAGGCACCAATCCGATCGTGACACCTGGATGGTCGCTTGCGTATTGTCGCGCGAACCCTCGTCCGATTCCGACGCCTGCGATGGGTTTATCAAAGTGCAACGGATCGGTGGCCGGCAACCATTGTCCGTCCCGATCCAGCATCAATATGTTTGCATCGGGGTATTTGTCTTGTGGCTCGACCTTTCCCCGTCCTGCCATGTTTGACTGGCCGGCCAACAGGAACAGATGAAAATCATCGCGACTGTGCGGCACATCCGCGCCGGTGATCGTCAGGCCGCCCAATTCGATCATTGTCCCATCGCGGTCGCGGTGTAGTTCGATCGATGTTTCGCCGGCATCAACTTGAAAGATACCCAGTGATTGCTGACGAAACGTCAACATGCGTCGCGGTTCGGACTCGGAATCCAAATCCGGTCGCACGGTTGCGGTGGACTTGTACCGCTGTAGCACTGCCGTGGCGTGTTGGTCTTCGATCGACGCAGTCACGGCAACGTCTTTCGAATCGCAAACGTAGTGAAGCGTGACTTGATAGCGTCCCGATTCCGCGAAGGTGACCGGCCACATGATTTTGTCGGTCGCGTCAGTCCAATTGTCGACCCAACTGTGTGCCCAGCGGATGTCGTCTGCAAATCCAGGCCGACCGCTTAGCGTTGCATCGACGGAAGGAATGAATGTCGGTCGTTGTTTGCTGATCGGAACGACGCGGGTTTCCGTAATGCTGGGGCGTATCATTTCGAAGTATCGATCGGCATGTTCCTTCATTTGCTTTGCAATGTCAGGAAGCTGATCGGCGATGTCCGTTTTTTGGCCTGGATCGACGACCATATCAAACAATGCAGCCTTACCATTTTCGATCGTCAAACGATGCCGGTTGGTTCTGACAGCGGCTTTCCCAAACGTCTCAAGTTTTAATTGGTTCGGACGATAGGTCAGGATTGACCGTCCAGCGAGTCCGTCATCGCTTCCATCTTTGATCAGCCGAACAAGGCTTTTGCCATCCAAGTCCAGCTTCTTCGGTAACGCCACATCGCACCATTGCGCGAGGGTCGGAAGTATGTCGATATGCCCGGTGATTTGAGAAATCGTTTTTGGTTCGATCACGCCCGGCCAACGGATTAAACAGGGGACGCGGCAGCCGCCTTCATGGATGCTGCCCTTGGCACCTCTCATTCCACCGTTGAATCGTTGACCGTTGGGACCGTTGTCGGTCATAAAGATCACGATGGTCCGCGCCGTCTGTTGTGACCGGTCCAGTGTTTCCAAAAGCCGGTTGACGTTGCTGTCGATGTTTTCCACCATCGCGTAGACCGCAGCGGTTTTTTCGCTGACCTTGCCGTTGTTGTACTTGTCGAACAGATCTTGCCGGACTTGAAATGGACCGTGCGGCGCGTTGAACGGCACATAGCAAAAGAATGGTTGATCGCGATTCGTGCTTAGAAAATCAATTGCGGCATCTGTCAAAACGTCGGTGATGTATCCCTTGGTTTGCACAGGGACTCCATTTCGTTCCAACAGCGGATCGTCATACAAATTGAAATGGCCGCCACAGAACCCGAAGAATTCGTCAAAGCCTTGACCGTTGGGATGCAGTGGCATCTGTGCGCCGTTATGCCATTTGCCGAAACAGCCCGTCGCGTAGCCGGCATCGCGAAACAATTCCGCGATGGTCGTTTCATCAGCACGCATGACTTCCAATCGGCTGGTCACTCCCGCAACGCCGGATCGCTCCGGATATCGTCCGGTCAGCAAAGCGGCCCGCGTCGGAGCGCATACCGGCGAAACATAGAATCGGTCCAGTCGCACGCTCTGTTCGGCTAAGTGATCCAGCGTCGGCGTCGCAATGATCTCATTTCCGTTGGATCCCAAGTCGCCCCAGCCCTGGTCATCCGTCATGATCAACAACACATTGGGGCGTTCATTCGCCAAGGCATCGGATCGCGTCAAATTGATGGTTGCCGAAATCAGGGTCAGGCATATCGCGACGGCAAATACATCGATGATTCGGGGCGAACGTCGTTGAATCGTTCGGTGGCAGCCAGACGCGACGTGGCGAAGAAGCGATTTTCCGGAAGCGAACTTAAGCATGCTGAATTCTCTTTTACAAACAGTCTCTTTTGCGAACAGTCTGCCAATCACAACATTCCCATTGCTGAAAGCACAACGGGGTTTACGAAATGAGCTGTCAATGATGGTTGGTGTTGCAAGGGGGAAGCATCATGGTCGTGGCGAACCAATTTACCACGAATCCGCGATGCCGGTTTTCGAAGCGAGAGAATGAAGCCGGTAACGCCGGCGCAAACCGAGTTTCGTCGCCTTCGGATCGCCTGCTTGAACGTGCCGGGCGGTTTGACTGGTTCGTTCTGGATTGTGACCGTCCAGATTGAACGATTCCAGTTCAACCAGCACGGCTCCCCAAACGATTCGAGGCTCGCAGCGCAGAATTTCTATGCTGAATTTTCGTTCAAAAACCAGGGGCTTTCGTGGGAAACAGGACTACCTCGACTGATGTTTCACTGGCATCTCGTCTGTTGGCACAGCGTTCGCATCTCTCCAGAAACGTTCGCATCGACCTTTGTCGCAAACTGATTGCGAAAGACGTGATGTTCACGACTTCGATCGAATCAAGCTAAAAATTTTGGAGAATGTTATGTTAAGCTGGGCTTTAACTTTCCTGATTGTCGCATTGATTGCTGGCGTGCTCGGCTTTGGCGTTATCGCCGGTACCGCTGCGAGTATTGCAAAGATTCTGTTTGTCGTTTTCCTGGTCTTGTTCATCGTCGGGTTGTTGATGGGCCGACGCGGACCTGCTGTCTAAAACCTCGTTCAGGTGTCAGTTAAGAAATTGATCGTCACAGGGCGGCGGCCTCCAGAAGTGCCGCCGCATCGGATCGGATCGGAAACTAAGGATTTGTGAACTTGTCTCTCAAATCGAACACCGTCCCCGATCGTAAACCGAGCAAGTGACTGCAGACCGCCGCTGTCAATAGTCCAGCGTAAAGACATTTCCAGAGGTCGTCGATCCGCAAAGGCGTCTTGTCACAGCGTCATGATCGATGGACCATATGGGCTCGTGCAGATCTGCGAGTACCAGCAATAGGTTTCCCGCGAGATCCCACACACGGACCGTTCCATCTTGGCCGGCCGAAAGAATGCGGTCGCCACTGCGCTGAAGCGACCAGACCGGACCGGTATGGGCCGCCCACGACGTCGTCATTCGTTTTTCGTTCAGATCCAAAACCGAAATCTTTCCCAGCGAGTCGGCAACAGCAATGGATCGATCATCGATTACAGCGACAGCGTTGATTGTCGTTGACTCGATCGGATCCAATGTGTTCGTCACGCCACTTTCCAGATCGCAACATTTGATTCGTTTGGATCCGTCGGCGACCACGAGACGCTTTCCGTTCGGCGAAAAAACGATCGCGCGAATGTCGTTTTGAAATCCGTCATACCGATGCCGAACCTTGCCGGTCGTTGTATCAACAACCAAAACGACGCCATCGGAATCTCCGCTGGCGATCAATTGACCCGAGTGGTCGAACGCCATAGACCACAGGGTCGATTGATGTTCTGACACGCGGACGGCTTCGGCCATTTCCGGTATCCGATAAACAATCAACTCGCTTTCGCGGCCGACGGCGATCAAGTCGTCGGTGGGACTGATCGCTATCCCGGTTCCGGGTTGCGCGGTTTCAGTGAATTCAACCAGCTTCTGGTTCCAGGCTTGATTTCTCGCGGTAATCCCGCCATCAACGTCTCGCCATGCGATGGATTGTCCTTTGTTCCCAATCGACACCCGTCGCACCGGCACGCCCGACGATTCGATCACCCGTGGTGTTGCCAACCGATCAGAATCCCAGATTTCGATGTGATTGCTGCCAATTTCTTGGACAGCAATCAACGACGATGATCGATCTGGTTTAACCGCAGTGTGCTCAATCATCACTTGGCGCCACAGCACCTTTCCCGCGACATTGTCGACTGCCATCGTTTGGTTGGCGCCCATGATGCACAGCTGATCTCTAGAGATTTGTAAACCTGTCGGACGCTGTAGCCCCGATTCGATCGACCATTCGATTCGGTCGCGAATCCCGCCATCGGGCTGTTGATCGACTTCGAAAGTCGTCACCGCACCGGATTCGTCCAGCACGGTCAAGTGATGATTGCCCGACCAAACCTGGTCTACCAACCAATCACGGTTTGTGATCGCGTGATCAGGTTCACTGGGCGCCGTTGTACGCTGACCCGCCGCTGATTCAATCCGACTCCAAGTCCATAGATCCGTCTGTTTGGATGTCATCATCGCCAACCAAACTCCATCGCCAGAAATCGCCATTTTTCGATAGGATGATCTCAAACCCATTACGGGCATCAATCTGCGCGAGGTTGTATCGACCAACAATAATTCGTTTGACACAGTTTTCACAATCAAGTGATTCGTCGTTGGATGCCAATGCATTTCGACGACCGGTTCGGCCAAAGCGATGACACCGCCATCCGAGATCGATTTGATGCCGAACCATTCAATTTGCGAACCCGACGCCACGGCAATCAAGTCGCGATTGGGATGGGCGCGCAATAAGACTGAACGAGAACTCGGATCCAGAATCAACTTTTTCGTTTCGCCGACTCGGGTTCCATCGTGTGAGTAGGTTTCGATCGTTCCAGATTCGGTGATGACCACCAGAGTCTGGCTCGTGTCATTCCAATCCCAATCAATGATCCTCGCCCCGTCCGAATCAATGATTGTAATACCCGGCCAGGCCTGCATCCAAAGTGCGTCGAATTCGATTCCGGCGAGTGAACGCAAATCGGGCGCCGAGTAAATCTCTGACAGCGCACGTCGAGCGGACGCCACGTCTTTTGCGGACAACGATTGTGACGCCTGCATGATCTGCGAACGAAACAGCGCGATGTTGGTGGTGACCACTGCTTCGCCCAATTGCTCTGCCAGTGCCCGTTGCTTTGCTTCCGCCGCCGTGGTTTTCGCGAGTGCCTGTCGGGTTTGCGATAGCATCCATCCGCCGATCGCCAGCGTGGCAACCAGTGACATGATCACGACGGCTGCCGCGATGCTAATCGACGGATTTCGTTTGGCCCATCTTGCCGCCCGAACGACTCGTCCCGTCGGCCTCGCAAACACCGGCACGTCGTCCAAAAATCGCTGCAAGTCGTCGCGCAGAGCATTGACCGTTGCGTATCGGTTGTGCGGACGTTTTTCGAGGCATTTGTGGCAAATCGTTTCCAAATCCTTCGGCAACCCGACTTGCAATCGCCCCAGTTCCACAGGCTCCGTCGATTCAACCAATCGCATGGTTTCCAAAGGGGTGTTTCCCACCAACGGTGGTCTGCCCGAAATCATTTCATACAACATTGCGCCCAATCCATAGACATCCGTGCGAACCGTCAATTCATCGTCGCGCACTTGTTCGGGCGCCATATAGCTGGGCGAACCTGCGATGCCTGTCAAGGTTTCGGTCGTGGATTGTCTGGCGGGTTGCAAACGTTTTGCGAGCCCAAAGTCGGCGACACGAGGTCGACCCGAACGATCCAACATCACGTTGGACGGTTTCAAATCTCGATGCAGAATCTTTTTTTCATGAGCAAACGCAACCGCCGCGCAAATCTGGTCCAACAATGTTGCCGCAGTTCGCGAATCCATTGGTGACGACGCCAGCATCGCAGACAGGGTTTGCCCATCGACATACTCCATCGCGATGTACGATCGACCGTCCCAGACCCCGGCATCAAACACGGCAATAATGTTCGGGTGATGAAGCTCACCGGCAAGTTTCGCTTCGCGGACCAGTCTCGCCCGATGGTCCATCCCGACCGGGGCGAGTTTGATACAAACCGGTCGATCCAGCGAAACTTGTGTGGCCCGGTAAACGATCCCCATGCCACCTCGACCGATGACTTCCAACAACCTGTAGTCGCCGAACGGCATTGGCAACGCCGGTTCGTCATGATGGCATCCAGAATCAATCCAGTCCAGTGTTGCGTTTGCAGCGATGTCGCCGATCGGATGATCGACGGCTGCAAATGCCAACAAAATCTTTTTAATCTCAGCGGGCGCCGTACGACCGCAATTCTCTAAAAAGCACTCGACCCGCTTGTCGGCACATGCCGGCAACGGTTTAGAATCGGAGGACATGTCCAGCCAATCCAGGAAATCGGCGATCCAACCGTCTTCGTCATCGCCGTCGATCATGCTTCAAACGCACCCATCCGTTTACGAAGTTCAATCAGTCCTCGCTTCAACAATCCGGCGGCGGCCACCCGGGAACGACCGAGAGTTTCACCGATTTCGCCGACCGAAGCGTATTCAAAGTAACGCATCCGAATTGCGATGGCTTGATCATCAGGTAATTGATCGATGACTTTTCCAAACAGGTGCATCGATTCTTGCTTCGCCAAGGTCATACTGGGTGTCGTCAATCTTCCCGGATGCTGGTCGGCGTTGTCACAGTCTGGGTGTTCGCGGTCGATCCGTCGCTTTTGGGCACACAAATGATCGCGGACGGCATTGGCGACGTTGCATTGAAGAATCTTTCGCAGCTTGGCGCGTAAGTGTGTTTGATCGTTGGTCAACAATCCATGAATTCCCTGATGAGCCTCCAGCATCGTTTGCTGAACAACGTCAGACGGATCGACACGGCGCGCCACCGGAGATGACATTCGACGACGCGCGATTGCACGCAAGTAATTGCGGTAGGCTTCCAGTAACTCCCCCACCGCAGCTTGGTCGCCATTCTGTGCCGATTCGATCAGCCGCGCTAGTTTACCGTCTTCGGCCAATGAAGACGCCGGCGTGAGGTCGGATGTCGAATCGTCGTGGCGGTGATCGGGACTCAAAACGCAGTAGACTCCATTGATCGTTGTGGATGGGACCGCAGTGCGCTGACCGGTCTCCGTGGATAATTCGAATCGCAATTTTGAACGGCGCATCGGCGCTATTTTACCTGCTCACGGATTGTCGGTCCTTGGGGCGCTGGAAAGATGAAAACGTCGAAAAAAAAGTTTTCGCGCCCTGGGTCGGCTGACGCCGGGAGTAGACCAGTGGCTGA
>JAGQPO010000630.1 GCA_020426665.1 Planctomycetales bacterium | reverse complement strand
GACTAGCATTTATACGCTGGATGTCGACGATTCGGGTTCGCCACCCGTAACCGATAATCCTTTGCTCGATCGCGTGATCAATGCCACCTTCGAGACGGGTTTACCCGTCATCAAACAATCCGTAGGTGATGAAGCAGACGCCGTGGCGATGTGCATTCCGGTCTATCGTTGCGGCCAAATCATCTCGGTCGTCATCATGGTCGGCAGCCCCTCCGGCGGCGACGATTCCAGCCGTGTCGGCGTGATGGAAATCTGGCAACCGATCGGCCCATACGACGAATTAAGTCTGACGCAAGGGTACTTCGGCGGGCTCGACCGATTTCAAAACGTCAGCTCATTTGTACGTTTCGAAAAGGGTTCCGGTTTACCCGGACAAGTTTGGCGCAATTTGAGTTTTGTCGTTCATGACAACCTGCCGTCGCACCCCGGATTTCTTCGCGCCGCCGGGGCTTCGGCAGAGTCGTTGCAGGTGGCGGTGGGGATGCCGATCTTCGGTGACCACTTCCTTGCATCGGCACTTTTGATCAGCTCCGACGCCGCACCGATCGCCCGTGGATATGAAGTATGGCGGTGTGCCGATGACCACTTCAAACTGGAATCTCACGCCTACCAACGGCCTGAGAAAACGCTGGTGTTTGAAGGAGACGCGACTGTACCGATTCAAGGCACCCTTCCCGGATTGGCACTGGACCGTGGCGTCGCTTGCATCAGTGAAGACCCCGAGATTGTTTATTCGGGGCGCCCGTTTCCCGATGGCAAAGAATGCCGTGGCGTTGCGATTCCCTTCTATGAAGAGGAACGTGTGACGAACATCCTGACGCTGCTTTTGTAAGGGATGACCTTCGTGAACAACGCCACCCTTCCGATCGTCAATCGCCAGCCCGAGTTCATTGAACAACTGCTCGATGAACAACGCGATCTCAGTGCAGTCGAATTGTTCAGCGATTGGCACTCGTCACATGACGATTCCGACGTCGCCGTGGCGCCTGCTCAGGAAAAGTATTACCGGCGGTTATTGCCCGCCTCGGCGCCGGGTGTGAATCAACAGTTTGCATTCGAAGTCGATCTGAATGCGTGCAGTGGGTGCAAGGCCTGTGTCGTCGCCTGTCACACTTTGAATGGATTGGAGGAGGACGAATCATGGCGCCGCGTCGGAACGCTGCTGGTTGGTGACCCGGAGTACTCCGACGCGGCATCGATCCAACATGTCACAACCGCCTGTCACCACTGCGAAGACCCGGGATGTTTGAACGGTTGCCCGGTGAAGGCCTATGACAAAGATCCCGTGACGGGGATTGTCAAACACTTGGATGACCAATGCATCGGGTGCAAGTACTGCACCATGATGTGCCCTTATGAAGTTCCCCAATACAGCAAGCGGCTCGGGATTGTTCGAAAGTGTGACATGTGCCACCAACGCCTTAGCGTCGGTGAAGCTCCGGCCTGTGTCCAATCGTGTCCCAATGAGGCGATTCGCATCACCATCGTTTCCAAAGGCGTCAACCTTTTTGATGATTGTGACTCCATCGTCCCGTCGGCTCCGTCGTCGGCGATCACGATGCCGACGACGCGGTATACCAGCCAGTTCCCACTGGAACCAAGAAACGCACGTCCGCAGGATGAGCATGTCGACGAGGTCGCCGAAAGCCATTGGCCCTTGGCGATGATGTTGGTTGCGACGCAAATATCGGTCGGCATATTGATTGCGGAGTCGATCGCAACGATCACGTTGACACTTCTGGCGATCGATGTTCCCACTGCATTGCCGATCACTGCCGCATTGTCCGCGTTTGTGATCGCCAACCTTGGACTCGGAATTGCACCGCTGCATTTGGGTCAGCCGTTGCGGATGTGGCGAGTCTTCCTCGGATTGAGAACCTGCTGGCTCAGCCGCGAAGCTGTCATACTCGGCAAATTCATGGGCATTCTGGCGTTGGGTTTAACGTTGCAGTTATTGCCCGTCGTCTGGGATTGGATCCCTGCGTCGGTCCAAGCTTATGTTCCAACTCAGTGGATTCCGTCCTGGGCCGGCCGGGCCTTGGTGATCAGTTCCATTCCGGTTGGGCTGGCCGGTTTGTATTGCAGCGCCATGATTTACATCGCAACCAAGCGTCGGTTGTGGAGGTCGCAGCGAACATTGCCACGTTTCTTTGGGACCGCATTGACGAGTGGGCCGATTGTCGCGGCAACGATTTTTGCGACTGCCGGTTTTGGAATCACCGCGGCAATTTTGTGCTTCGTTGGCTTGTCCGTGGGCGTTTGGAAATGGACGTTGGAGCGTCGGCTTTATGATCCGACACGGTGCCAGAGTGATACGTACGACGCGCGATCCAAGCGGCTGATTGATAGCCACTTAAGTGAAACTCTTCGGATGCGCAGCTTTTGCGCGGTCATCGCGATTGCCATCGCTGCACTGGCTTGCGTGCTGTGTCCGTTTCTGCCGATGGCCGGTGGCCTTGTCGCGTTGTCGTCGGCACTGGTTTGGATTGTCGGCGAAAATCTGGAGCGTTTGCTGTATTTCCAAAGTGTTGTTTATGACCGCATGCCTGGGACACTGTGAGTGGATTGACGATGAGCATTGCAACCCCGAAATCTCTGACGCAATCCAGCGATGATAAATCTCGTCGCCCGTTCGAGTTGCCACAGATTCTGCAAGCCCGAACAGGCAAAATGACACGTGAGTTGTTGCTCAACCCGGGAGAACACGGGTTGGGAATGACGCCGGAATCGTTGCAAGCCGAATCGACCACGGTTGCGGCCTGCGGTTACTGTGCGACCGGATGCGGGTTACGGCTTCATGTTCGCGACGGACAGGCAGTCGGGCTGACGCCGGAAACTGAATATCCAGTCAACTTGGGTATGGCCTGCCCCAAGGGATGGGAAGCATTAGAAGTACTCGATTCGGACGATCGAGCTTGTTACCCGACGCTTCGCGATTCCGAGGGTGTCGCACGCCGAATCGATTGGGATACGGCCCTTTCGACGTTCACCGAACGCTTCAAAGCTATCCAGTCGAAACATGGCAATGCATCCGTTGCCTTTTTGAGTACCGGACAGATACCCAGCGAAGAGATGGCGTTTCTGGGCGCACTGGCAAAATTCGGAATGGGGATGCAGCACGGCGACGGCAACACGCGGCAATGCATGGCGACGGCGGTCGCGGCGTACAAAGAGTCGTTCGGTTTTGACGCGCCTCCCTACACCTACGATGATTTTGAACAAAGTGATTGCCTGGTTTTCGTCGGAGCCAATCCCTGCATCGGGCATCCGATCATGTGGGAACGGGTGTTACGCAATAACAACTCTCCGGAAATCATCGTGCTGGACCCTCGCCGGACCGAAACTGCGATGGCGGCAACACAGCATTTGCAATTGCGCCCGAAAAACGATCTGGCCATCCTGTATGCGATCACCCAACACTTGATCACATGCGATCTGATCGACCACGATTTTGTCGCAGCGCACACGACCGGCTTCGAAGAAATGGCCAATCACGTCGCCGCATTCACACCCGACGTGGTTGCTCAAACCTGCGGCGTCTCGGCGGAATCAATTCGCGTGGCGGCCGAATCCATCGGGGAAGCAAAAGCGGCGTCACTTTGGTGGACAATGGGTGTCAACCAAAGTTACCAGGGCACGCGTACCGCGCAGGCCATGATCAACATCGCTCTGATCACCGGAAACATCGGTCGCCCCGGCACAGGTGCCAACAGCATCACGGGACAATGCAACGCGATGGGGTCACGGATTTGGAGCAACACGACGAATCTGTTTGGGCACCACAAATTTGAATCTGCGGAAGATCGTGGGCGGATCGCCGACATCCTTGAGATCGATGTTGACAGGATTCCGGATTCCGGCAGTTGGACCTATGACCGAATCGTTGAGGGAATACGTCGCGACGAGATTAAGGGTCTGTGGATTATCGCGACCAACCCTGCGCACAGCTGGATCGACCAGGGTGACTTTAAAGAACTGCTGGGAAAGCTCGATTTTCTGGTTGTCCAAGACATGTACTCTTCGACGGAAACGGCGCTACACGCGGACCTGGTATTGCCGGCCGCCGGATGGGGCGAAAAGGAAGGCACGTTTATTAATAGTGAGCGGCGTTATGGGCTGTTGAAAAAGGTCCGCAAAGCCCCCGGCGAAGCGCTCGCGGATTTCCAGATCTTTCGTGGCCTGGCGGCCTACTGGGGCGTTGAAGACATGTTTGCCGACTGGACTCACCCGGAAGCCGTGTTTGAAAAGATGCAGGCGGCCAGCCAAGGACGTCCGTGTGACATCAGTGGGATCAAAGGTTATCGCCAGCTCGATCAATGTGGCGGAATCCAGTGGCCCTGG
>JAGQPO010000629.1 GCA_020426665.1 Planctomycetales bacterium | reverse complement strand
CGTGACTTGGCCGTCGCCATTGACGTCGTAACCGTAGCCCGGGTCTCCCGGTCCCACGGGGCCGGGGCCGTAAAGGTTCAGGTAGTTAATGATCGCCAACGCGTCACGCGGCGTCACCACACCATTTCCGTCGACGTCGTATGGGTCGTCGTCGTTATGAAACGGCGTTTCATTCGGCAAGACTTCGATCACAAACGTTCCTGAGATCGAATCAAAATTAGCGTTGTTGTCTTGTGCCGTGATCGTCAACTCGATCTGTTCCGCTGCGGAACGCCGAACCCATTGGTCATCGAGTAACTTCAATTCAGACCCGTCGATTTCAAAGCGGGGATCATCAACGGTCAATCGGTAACTATCCGCGGCGGGAACACCATCCAACAGAACATCGCCGACCGTTGCGCCGGCTTCAAATTCCAGCACCGTTTCGTTGGACAGAGAGATCTGGGTGACTGCTTCGGGGACGTCAATGATCGACACTCGAATTTCAGTCGTTGCGGTGCTGCCTGCGTTATCGTCCGCGGTGATGTTCAGCACCACGACCGATTCCGTTTCGTAATCGATCGACTCGCCCGGCTTCAGCCAAAGTTCATCTCCAATGACTTCGAATCGAGGGTCATCGACCGAGAACGTGATCGTTTGTCCTTCGTCTTCGTCGATCGCCCCAAGCGTCGCGACGAAGACCCCTTGTTGGTTCTCTGCGAGGGGCACTAAATCCGCGTAGACTTCATCAATCGGATCGTTTTCGTCTTCGACTAAAATGATGATATCGTGACTGAAGTACTGGCCGGCCTCGTTGTCGTAGCCGGCGAGCGTGAGCTGGATCTGATGTTCATGTTCGTAATTCAAACCGCCATCGACCAGGATCAGTTTTCCATTCTCGACTTGGAACCTTGAATCGAGAACATTTAGAACGTAATGGTTGTTCAAATCAACGTCATCAATTTCAATCGTGCCGACTTCATAGCGGCCTTCGGTGTGTTCCGGAATCGCATCGCCCCGGAATCGTATGCCGCTGGGTGCATCAGGCTGGGCAGCGACAGAAACCGAAAACTGAATCGGTTGTGACTCCGATTGTCCATCATGGAATCCGATGGCAAACGAGTCCGGACCGTTGTAGTCTTGGTTAGGCATGTACCGGACGGCACCATCTGGGCTGATCGTTACCTCGCCGTTTTGCGGTTCCTGCACGATCAACGATACCAACCGATCGTGGTTCGCGTCCGTGACCAAGGATGCGATTTCGGATGCATCAATTGTCAATCGATGATCTTCGATTGCCGAAACTTCGACGTGCGGTCGCGTCTGGGGAGCTTGGTTTTCCCCGTCAACCTGCAAACCAAATAGAATCGACTGTGAAGCGTCTTCGCGATTTAGTTGAACGTAATGCGCGACGGGTTGTTCCAATTCAATCGACAAAACACCGGAATCGCCCACCAATAGGTACGAGTCGAATGTTGCTCCGGAAATCACCGATACCGGCTGGCCGATCGATTCGAGATCCAACGGCTGGCGGGCCAGGACTTCGCCGCTGCGAATGTCGTGCAGGATCAACATGTCGCCATCGACGTTGGTACGGATCGACGCGATCGCCTCTTCACCGGTGACAAACGTCGACGGCCCATTGACGCCCGACAGTTGGTGCAGCGGCGCAAATCCGGCATCGACATCTAAAATCCCCAGATCGCCCTCGGCATATCGCACGGCCAGCAGCCCGGCCTGGTCGTCAAAACTGACTAATTCCGTTGCACCGACGATCACGGTTTCCGACCCTTCGATCCAACTGCCGGCACCGTTACTCCACAGTGAAGTCTTCAGTGCAGGGATCGACTGGAATCCTGTTTGGCTGGTTCCAGTGGTCGCAAAAACGGGCCAGGCAAATACGGTCCGACTGCTGATGCTTGGGGTCGAATCATTCCCCGAAAGCGAAATCGACGTTTGGGATGCGAGCACTTGCGTGTTCGAGGGAACTGTCGCGTTAGTAGGTGTCACCTGAACGCTGATCGGTTCGCCCGTTGTGTTCTCAGCACTCCGCGCTGTCACTTGAACCGCTAGGACTGTTCCGGAGTCCTCAGAGTTTTCCCCAGCTTCAATCACCACGCCTTTCCCATCGGCGCCGACCGCAGCCGACGGCGATGAGAATGCGTGAGGGTTCGGACTGTAATGCAATAATTGCGGACCATCTCCGCCGGAGCGTACCAACCAGATCCCCGATCGGCCTTCGCCCAGTTCGTCAAAAGTGCCGACGATCATGGAAGCGGAAACGCCTAGCGCCGGATTGGACACCGCGGCGACAAGTCCCGTGGCCTCGAAGCCCAGAGGAATCTGCGAAGTACGGGTGCCCGACGTGTTGATCTGATGTAACGACCCCGCAGTCAAAACGTTCAATTGATCGCCGGCTAAAACAGCATCGATCGGAGCCTCGAATGATGTCGGCAGAGCAGACTGTATCGCGCCGGTGGGATAGGTTTGTCGCTGCCCCGATGAACCCCGTCCCGATGAAGCCTGCCCTGATGAGGTATTGAACAACCGAACGGGATACGTCCCTGGATCCAAATTGTCGAACTGAAACTGGCCGTCGGCATCGGTAATCGCATAGGACTCGCCAGAGTCCAGGATCGCGTTGTCGTTGGAATCGATGAAGGCCAGACGCGATTCCAGTCGGATCTCGGTCGGGTCTTGCCGCATTGACCCGTCGGCGTCGTTGAACACCGCACCGGTGATCACGGCCAGCACACGGCGCTGACCGAGGCTTTCAAAGATCAGCCGTCGTTTTCGACGCTGGCCGGAGCGAGATTGCGACTTTTGATTGGCGCGATCCCCTCTGGAGGACGGGGCTCCGGCCGCGTCTGGAACGCCGCAATTACCAGAACCCGACATTGCAGCGTCGACCGCTCGCGAAATCTCATTCGCGTTGTCGCCTGTCGTTGATCGCCGGCGTGATCCCATTTCGTTCCGGTCTGTTCTCATTGATCGAAGGCTGGCCCAATCCCCGCTGGTTCAGCCCCTTGCCGTGACACGGCAATAGCCCTCGATGTTGACTTCGATAAGGTGGTCGTTTGATAAGTTCCCCTCAGGGGGGTGAATTTTTGCACATTGAGAAACTTTTTGCTGTTTCTCGACTCGCTCAAAAACGATCATTCGCCCCTGAAGGTGTCTATGATACGCTGTAGGGGCCGATTGCGGATGTAAAACAATCGTTTTGGCATCAAATATCAGCCCAAAAGGGAACGCGGTTTTGGAGCCGAAACCCCGCAGTTGGCGGCTAGCCGACTTTTTTCGTTCGTCGCATATCCTGGCGAGATCTCAAATGGTGCTTTCTCCTAAAAACGCGTCTCGAAACTCGATGTACTTTTCGATTCTGCGAAGACCTTTGCCCGGCACGGGCGCGTCACTGTTGTCCGCTTTCTGGATGGTCGTTTTCGCGGTGGTATTGAACGTCCCCAACGTTGCCGTGGCACAATCGGACGAAGAGATGAGCGACTATGACTACGAAAGCGAAATGGGCATGGAGAGCGGCTACGACGAAGAAATGATGGGGTACGGCAGTAGCGGCCCTCCCGGGCGATCGTCGCGGGGTGGTGCCACCATGCAAGAAATCGCCGTTGCTGACCTGACCCAAGCTCTCTCTGCTGCGTTTCAAGCAACGCGGATTGAGACGCTGGCCGACCCGAATGCCGCGCCGCCTGTGCAATCAGGGCCGGTTCTGTTGAATGAAGCGTTGATTGCCTACTCCAAAGGTGAATACCCAATCGCGTTAAACCTGTACTTCGGTCACATCGTTACTGAATACGACAACGCACAAGCCGAACTTCAACGCATCAAATACAGCCCACTCATGCGGCGCCCGGCATGGCAGGTGCGTTGGGGGATCTCGTATGTGGTTCGAGGCGACTCGGTCGACCCCCAACCGATCCAAGACACCGGCCCGGTGAACCGCGGTGGGTTCGGCGACGACGGGATGGATATGCAAATGGAAGAATATGAAAATCAGATGGCAATGGATGGCGGCGCAGGACGTGGACCGGCCGGTCGTGGAGCGGCAGGACGTGGACCGGCAGGTCGCGGCATGTCACAAGAAGAAATGGACATGGCGATGGATATGGAAATGAACATGGAAATGGAGGAGATGTACAACCAAAATGAAATGGAAATGATGGGCGGAATGTCCGGCGGGCCTCGTCGAAATTCCGCGCCTGTCGCAGCTCCGACCCCGGCGGCGCGTCTCGCTCAACTTGAACGTCCCATGCTAAGCGACGAAGCCCAACAACAACTTTCCGAGTCGTTGGGCGTTGTGATCGACATCATCGGTGAAGAGTTCGACAAGCGGTACGCCCAAGGAGACTTCGGTCGAGCCATGGCGGACATCACTGCGAGTTCCGGCAATGTCGAAACCGTCTCGGAGTCGTTCGTCAAAATGATGGAGAGCTCCGGCGACTCGCTTCCTCTTTGGCGAGCAGGGATGACGTTCTTGGGGCAGGGAGATTGGCAAACCAACACGGTGGCAGCGCGAAAGGCCGGGTTGGATATCATGTTGCAAGTTGATGTCATCCTAAAGCAACGTGGCGAGTTCACTCAAAACACGTGCCGCTGTCGACTGGTACACGTGCCGACTGGGAAATCGTTAGGAATTTCCAAGCCCATCGATTCACTTGAGTTTGCCCAGATGAATCGAGCCAAACAAACCGCCGCTCGTGATTACGTCCACGATCAATTGCAGAATTTCTTCGAGATCATTGACAAGCAAACGGTCACCTCGGAATTGCCCACTCTGACGGCCGAGATCGCAAAGAAACGCATCGGATCACTTTTGGCCAGCGGCGGCGGAATGAATCTGCGGACACTCGCCGAAGTCCGCCTGTTTCAATCACAAGGCCTGCTCACCGAAGACGAAGTGCTGACGGCGTTTGATATCGTCGGCGGCGAAGAAGCGATGCAGCTGATTTACGCATCCGAGGACGAACGCCTGAGAATCGTCCACGAATGGGCTTCCAGAAAACCCGGAGCCGAGTAGAAAGCCCGGGTCGGCTGGTTCCCCTCAACAGTTAAGTTGGCTGGTCAACGCAGTCTACTGGTCCGTCGATCGACCAATGTCTCCGGAGTGCTTCACCCACAACAGAATTTTAGGGTTGGGCACGTAGCGGAAGTCGTCAAGACATTCGTGAATAGCCGGACGAATTGAAACTCTCGACGAGTTCCGCTGCCCAATAATTAAGAATTGACGGAATGCTAGATGGTCATGCTTTGCATGACCATCGCTGCGGCTTTTGCCCTGATCGAATGAACAGAGATTGAACGTCTCGATCCAATAACACTGGCGTCAGCGCTATTTTCCACGCCACTCTTCCACGCCACAAAAGCGTGCCAGCAAAGCCATCAAAAAGCGGTGCTGAATTGACCGCCCCACCCTGATCCAGTACTTTCGAGTGGTTCCGAATATTTCTCAGCTAAGCTGAGGTTTTGCCCAGGAATAATCCCAAGGTAAGCTTTCTGTAATTACTTGTTCGTGGCATCGAATCGTACTCGTACTCAGGCGCTAGCCGGTACTCGTACTCCTACCTCGAAACAGCGGCAATGAGACCATCGCCGTCCGCCCATGCTACTGATTGGTGCGCTCGAATTCCGCCCAACTGAATTCATCAGACCTCTGATGCACTATGATTCGCTCTTGATTTCATCGTTTGATTGGTGCGCTGTCGACTCGGCTGACATAAGACAAACCGACGCCTGTCGACTTCAGCACTGACGACCGACGCCTGACGTGCCGTCTGGAGATTGGGATGCCGGAATTTCCCCTGGCAAT
>JAGQPO010000628.1 GCA_020426665.1 Planctomycetales bacterium | reverse complement strand
TTGTTTCAGCCCCCAGGCGATTGCCCGTGCGACGCCACCGGCGCCCAGGACCATGGCGGTGACACCTTGCAGGGCGTTTTCTTTCGGCTGGTCCTTTTTCTCCAAGACTTCGACGATGCAGTCCATCGCGGCGCGATAGTCGGTGTTGTATCCCAGTCGATCGTCTTCGTGGAAAACCATCGTGTTGATCGCGCCGATCCCGTTGGCGCTGGCTTCGGCCTGGGTGCAATAGTCCAGTGAACGTTCTTTGTGCGGAATGGTGATGCTGATGCCGCGGATCCCGACTTTGCCGGCCCCTTCCATGAAGTTGTGCAGATCGTCCTGCGGCACCCGAAGCGGAAGGTACCTGGCGTTAAGTTTTTCCGCCGCGAAAGCGGTGTTGTGGATCAGCGGGCTGTAACTGTGCGCGACCGGATCGGCAATGACTCCGAACAATTCTGTTTCGGCATTGATGTTTTTGACGTCATACAGATTGGTCATCTCTTTCCAGTTCAGCTGGCCGGGAGCCATTTTTTTGTCAGTGCTGTACGTGGCATAGGTGAACGGGGCGCCGAAACGGTTGGCCAAGATGCGAGTGATTGTTCCGATTTCGCCCATACAAATCCCGATGGTTGGCAACTTGGCGTTTCGGATCAGGTCAAACATGCGAATGTTGTCGGAAAACGAATTGGCCATCGTCGCGATTTTGACGATGTCCGCGTCCTCCTCGGCCATTGCGGCGTGCAGGTCTTCCAAGTTGTCCGGTGTCCCGGAAAAATCGTGGTAGCTGATGATTCGCTTGGTGGTGCCGTAGCGGGGGATCTGGGAGGCGATGTCGGCCTCGATATCAACATATTCGGCACCCGCGACGATTGCCGACCGCAGCAGCATCAATCGATCTTGCTCGCTTTTGGTCCATCGACCACCGTCTTGGCGGCGGCGAACCGTCATCACGACGGGTCCCGGACGCTCCTTCATTAGACGCCCCAAGTTCACAGCGCGACCGACGTAGTCCAAACGCAATTCGACCAACTCTGCCCCTTGCTCGACCAATTGCTTGTGTTCGCCAATCATCCGGGTGTGACGGCTGCGGCCGAGGCTGACGCAAATCATAGGGTCTTAAGCTGAATGAGAATGGGAATGGATCAGTGGGGAGTGCGACCGGTAAATCGTGAAGGACGCAAATTAGATCGGGGTGTGCGGGATGCCGTCTGCGTATAATAGATGCGACACAATGCAACGGTCAGGGGTGTTCTCTAATTCTGTCGATCGGTCAGAATTAGATGACCCGAGCTGTCGGTTGGCGCTGGATTCGGCCCAATTCGTCACGTTTCTCCATCCTACTAGGTGCTTGATGATGCGTTTGATGACTCTCACAACGAATCGCAGAGAGAAACGAAGGTTCCGGTCAATTTGGCCGATCACGCGTGTTGCGGGAACATTGGCGAGAGCGATGTGGGGTTGCTTGTTGGCATGGTCACTGGTTTTAACGCCGGGCTCGCCGGCCAATGCCGCCGACGCTCCGGAGGCGGCCAATCAGTCTGCGGCCGCCGCCGTGGCTGATGCGAACGCGAATACTGACTCGGGCGACTGGAATTTTCCCCGCGGCAATGCAGCCGCCTCTGGCGCGACAAAGACACAGTTACCGGACGATTTACAGGTCGCTTGGGAATTCAAAGCCGACGAAGCGATCGAATCGACGCCGATCGTTAACGGTGATCGCGTTTTCGTCGCTGACTACGCCGGCAAAATTTATTCACTTTCACGCCGCGATGGGAAAGAGCTGTGGCGAAAGGACTTCGAAACCGGTTTCTCGGCCTCGCCGGTTTTCTCCGCAGGCCTGTTGGTCATCGGTGATTACGACGGAAACGTTTACGCGTTGTCGGCCGACGATGGCAAAGAACTGTGGCGGCAATCCACTGGCGGCGAAATCAGCGGTTCGGCCGCGATCTATGAAGACAAAGTGCTTGTCGCATGCCAGGACGGGAAACTTTATTGTTTCGAATCGGCGACCGGCAAACCGGTGTGGACTTATGCGGCCGATGACCAAATCCAATGCTCGCCGACGATCGCCGGCGACCGAACGTTCCTGGGCGGATGCGACGCCAAACTGCACATCGTGGACTTGAAATCGGGAATGTCCGTCGGCGAAGGGCTGCCACTGGACGGCCCGACCGGCAGCACACCGGCCGTCCAGGGCGAATTGGCAGTCCTGCCGACGCATGGGGGTTCGGTCTTTGGCTTTGATTGGAAAGAAAAGAAGGAGCTGTGGCGGTACGAAGATGAATTGCAAGGCCAAGAGTATCGCAGCAGCGCCGCGATCGCAGGCAACGTTGCCGTCGTCGGCAGCCAACGCAAACAAGTCGACGCATTGGATTTGAAAACAGGCAAGCGGATTTGGCGATACACGCTCAAGCGTTTCGCTGATGCGTCGCCGGTGATCGCAGGCGACGATGTTTGGATTCCATCGACCGATGGCCGCTTGTCACGATTGTCGCTGGCCGACGGAACGTTGAAATGGAGCTATGAAATTCGCGGAGGTTTTGCCGCCGGAGTCGCAGTGACGAATAACGAGTTGTTTGTCGCAGACGACGATGGCATCGTGCGATGCTTCCGCGGCAAATGATTTTCAGTTGCACTTCAATTGCGCCGGCAAGGCAATTTCCTAGGACGTGTCATCTTTGGCGAATCATTCGCTTCAACTGGCACTTCGTCAGTTCTTGATTTTCAGGGTGCGACGGACTTCCAATCCGTCGAAAAGCGTCGGTAACGACGGACTGGAAGTCCGTCGTACAAAGCTGACTCAACCGTAAAATCTATCGTTGGGGAAGGGTGAGTCCTTAGGGTCCGTACACATCCTTGGGATCGACAAGCCGCTCGTCGGCCACGGTAAGTGAAAGGCCGTCGGGATCGACGCTGCGGAAGAAGCAACTGGCAAACCCTTCGTGACATGCGGCGCCGACCTGATGGACCCGTAACAGAATCGTGTCTCGGTCACAATCAACACGAATCTCGCGAACACTTTGGCGGTGCCCGCTGGTTTCGCCTTTGCGCCACAACGATTTCCGGCTTCGGCTGTAGTAGACCGCTTGGCCGGTGGCCAGAGTTTCACGCAACGCTTCTTCGTTCATCCACGCCATCATCAGGACACGGTCGCTGTCGGCATCCTGTGCGATTGCGGGCAGCAAGCCATCGGTGCCGCGAGAAAAATCTGCGATGGCGGAAACATCAGTCACGTTCAGCAGTCCGGTTCGGGGAGAGACATTTCAGTCACGTCGACTGATTATAGGCAGATTCCGATTAAGCGGAACGACTGATACGTTTTGACGACTCTCATGCCGGGCGAGTCGAGCCGGCTGAAGAGTCGCTGCCGGCCGCGACGATAGACGATTGACCGACCTGTGAGTGATTCCACGTCGTGCCATTTAATGTCTTGCCCGAATCGAGGTTTCCCGTCATGCAGTCGACCAAGTTGTCAGTGGTTCTACCGGTGCGTGATCGAGAGAATGAAATCGTTGCACGCGTCGAACGGCTACTCGATGGCCTGGTCGACCTGACCGCAGAAATGGCGGAAGTCATTGTCGTCGACGATGGCAGCCGAGACGCGACACCGGAGGTTCTTGAAGAACTTCACTGTAGGTATCCTCAGGTCCGTATCATTCGACACGAGCGGCCGCGCGGCATCGAGGCCGCAGGGCAAACCGGACTGGAGCGATCCACGGGGGAATTGGTTTTCATCCAAGAGTCGGATTCCGAAATGCGGTTGGACGATTTGCGGAGGCTGTTATTGATGAGCGAAGACGAATCAGTCGTCGCGGCCCGAGCCGAGAGCAGTGAAGAACCGATCGCGCCGTCGCTGCTGAGAAGATTGCGTCAATGGGGAACCGACGCCGACGACCAAGTCCGCGTGCGAAACGATCAGGGCGTCAAACGTTCCTTGCAAATGATTCGTCGCCCCCACTTGCAACGATTGACCGCCCCCCAGTCCGGCCGCTATTCACTGGAAGGGCAAACGGAGCGAATCAAGATTGTCCAACGAACGGGTGTTTAAAACGATCGCTGGATGGAAAACTCGGCGATGTTAATCAGACAGTTTTTTGCATCGCTGGGGGGCAAATCAATGAGCGCCGCCAATGCCCGATCCTTGAAACTGGACGCTGTTCGAAATGTAAATTCCTTGGCATCGGACTGCTCCAGCCACTCACCCAGCCGCGTCATGCGGTCATCGGCCGGCCCTTTCAAAATGCCAAGAATCTCCAGGCGGGCGGCGGGGTCGGCCGTTTCCAGCAGCCGAATGATCGGCAGAGTCATTTTCCCCTGTTGCAAATCCGTGCCCACGGTTTTGCCGACGGTCTGGTCGTCGCCCCACAAGTCCAAAAAGTCATCCGCGATTTGAAACGCGATCCCAAGGCAGTTTCCGTAATCGGCAAGTTGATCGATCGCGTCGGCATCTCGGCTTGCTTCCCCGGCGGCGAGTGAACAAGCCACCCGGCACAGCTCCGCCGTCTTCCCACGAATGATATCGAAGTAGGTATCGCGATCGATTTCGACGTCATCGCGCGCAAGGACCTGACGCAATTCGCCTTCGCATACCAGCCTGGCTGCTTCGCCGACCCACTGACAGGTCCGCGTGCTGTCCAGAGTGGCGGCCAGACGGAAACTTTGTGCGAATAAATAATCACCCAACAAGATGCTGGTGTGATCGTTCCACTGGGCGTTAATGGTCGGTACGTGTCGACGGGTCGACGCTTCATCCAGCACATCGTCATGCACCAAAGTTGCGGTGTGCACCATTTCCAAAACCGCGCCGATGATGATGTTGTTGGGTCCGATGCCGCCCAGAGCATCGGCCATCAATAGGTGGATCGCCGGCCGCAAACGTTTACCACCCAGTTGCACCCCATGCCGAAGCAGCGCCGAAACACCTTCAAATGGACTTTGCAATTCCGATTGCAGGGTGGCTTCGACCTTTGCCAGCGAACCAATGATTGGACCGTACAGTTCGTTCAACAGGCCGCTCAGCCGACCGTTGGTTTGTGAATCGTTCGCCCCAGCCCCTCCGTCGTCGTCACGCCGCTGTGTGACGGCATTGTCTTGCTGTGTGACGGCATGGTTTTCTAGTCCGACATCAACCCGGCCGGCCGGCCGGCCGGCACGACTGGTTCGGCTTCCATTGCGGCCACTATCACTGCGTCCACTCGACTCCAATTGTGCAGTATCCGATCGATCGCGAAACGTGTCGGAGGCGTCCATATTTTTGCGCGTCTAAACAGGTGTGGATGTCTGGTCGTACCTTCTATGCGGTAGCAACCGCAATTAGAGACAAGCGGCAACGGATTCACAGGGGGGACGTTTCGTCGCATCGTGGCGACAGCGGACCCAAAACAGTGTTTTGAGGCCAATTTGGCAATGTTTACCGCGAAAAACTTCCAGATTCTCCGCCTTCCTTTTGCTCCAACCGAGTTGGCCCGATTTCCATGGCGCGGTCAACGGATTTGAGCATGTCATATACGGTCAGGGCAGCGATCGAGGCTCCCGTCATGGCCTCCATTTCAATTCCGGTTTTGCCCGATGTCGTGCAAGTCACGTCACAACGCAGTTGCGCGGACGGTTGGTGGCCGCGCTTTTCGGGCTGATCGACCCATTGGAAATCGACCGAAACCGACTCGATCGGGATAGCGTGACACAAGGGGATCAGGTGAGCCGTCCACTTGGTTGCCGAGATCGCCGCCAGACGGGCAACCGCCAGAACGTCGCCTTTTCGGCTTTCTCCGCTTCGCACCAACTCCGCCGCGGCGTTGTTCATCGCGATGCAGGCCGACGCGGTCGCCGATCGCCGCGTCACGGATTTGGCGGAAACGTCGACCATGTGGGCGTTGCCGTCGGCGTCAAAATGATTCGAAGCCATGGAAAGGTGCGGTGCAGGCGTGTGGGACCGGCGAAGCCCGACGAGAGATCGCTTGAGCGGCCGACCACGTTTTAGCCCAAAGCGTCGTCAACGCCTATGTGTTGCAGATGGTCTGCGCCGTACAAAACCGAGATGCGCCATGGCCGCCAACCAGATGACGGTGCCACAGGGTTCGGGGACAGACGTCGATTGGTGCGTCAGGACAGCAACGTAGGCTTCAAACCCACCGCCTGGGCGAATGGCCGTCCCGGTGATCGTCCGCCCGTCGGCCGAAATCCCGGTCGCATCGATCAACGTGTAACCCATCAAATCGTCGCCCTGCATCGCCAACACATCACTCAACAATTGCATGCCATTTTGGTTGTCCCAAATCATCGCATTGGGACCACCGGACACAAAGGTGTGAGCCGTCCCGACGATGGTTGTACCGCTGGCGGACACCGCTAACGCACCGCTCGCCTGGAACACAGTCCCATCATTGAGCAGATCGAACCCGTCGGCGTCGGTCCACCGAAACGCGTGTAATTGCAACGGGTCGCGTGCGGTACCCACGATCACCGCGCCGTCAGGGGTGACCGCGTGGGCTTGGCTGATATTTCCCGTATCGACAAACCCCAATCGTTCGATGCCACCGGTCGCAGTCCACCGAAATGCCTCATTGAGTTTGCCGCTGGTCACAGAATTGATGGACCCGACCAAGACGGAGCCGTCGAATGTACTGCCGTAGACCGTGTTGGCGCCATTGGCAGGGTTGGACACGGAGAGCTCTATTCCCGTCATGCCGTCGGCCCTGGTGTATTGCATCGGCGTCGTCGAGCCGGAAACCGGGTGACGAGAATCGCCTGCAATCAGACTGCCATCGCCTGAAATAGTATACGCAAAACTCCGCATCCGGCTAAACGGCCCGGCCGTCGTCTCGACCAGATCACCAAGTCCGACCATGCCGTCGGACTCGGTCCATCGAAACGCCTGCGTCCCCGGTATGGTTCCCGCGCTACTTTCACCCACGATGATGGAACCGTCCGCGGAAACGGCTCGGGCTTTGATGTTCTGCCCCAGCGATCCAAAGCCTGGAATTTCTCCCAGATCGACCATCCCCGTCGTCGCTGCCCAGCGAAATGCATGATCGCCGCGTGAGCTGACACTGCTATACCCGATGACGTAGTTCCCGTCAGGCGTGATTGCCGTCGCCCGACTCGAAAACGTTCCGCCGGCCAGATCGCCCAGCGTGATGAATCCTGCCGATGCGGGCAGCGGAACGAACAGGGTACACGTCAAAAGTAATTGTCTTGCAAGTTGAGCGGGCATGTTGATTAATCGTCGTCGAAGGCCTGGGAGTCGAGAGTCCAAATTCGTAGTCGATAGTCACCGTCCTTGTGGAGTTTGTCGGCGACATGCCAGCCGCCTCCGGAGGCGAGTAACCGTCCGTTCGGGCTGACGGCAAGTCGTTGTGCCGAATAGGTGGGCAAGCCGATGCGACTTAGTTCGTCCCCGCGATTACAGTCGATGAATCGGATCGTTTTAGCAGCGCCCGCGATTGCCGCATGTTGCCGATTCGGCATACTGGCAACCGTTTGAATTCCGATCGTCGCCGTCCAGTCTTGGAACCGACCCGAGCGGATGTCCCAAACCGAAATGAGATTTGACCATGAGCTGCAAACGACGATTTCGTTGTCGGCCAACATTGACATTGCCGAAACAGTTTTTGGCGCGGGTACAAAACTCTTGACGAACTTTTGGGACGAGAGATCAAACAGTCTCAATTGACCGGCACCTCCGACCACAACGCTGTTGTTGTCGACAAAAGTGCCGCTGTAGTGGTCGTGCCGACCGATCTCGCCGATGACCACCTGAGCATCTCCGGTCTCGGCATCAAGTATTTCAAAACGACCGTCGTGGCAGGCGACAAACATCGCCTTACCGTCCGGCGAGAATGCGAGCCTACAGACTGCCGCGTCGGGCATGTTGATTTGAAACGCGTGTGAAAACCGACAGTCTGCCGACTTCCACTGGTAGATCGTCCCT
Source organism: Planctomycetales bacterium (assembly GCA_020426665.1). Taxonomy (GTDB): domain Bacteria; phylum Planctomycetota; class Planctomycetia; order Pirellulales; family Pirellulaceae; genus Stieleria. The sequence continues at coordinate 5,225 of JAGQPO010000628.1, read as the reverse complement.
CCAATATTGCAGGCGGCGATCATCGACCGGTCAGGAGAAACGGCAAGGCATCCAAATGCAGCGTTGCCACGCGAGTCGAGTCGATGTGTTTGACGTCGCTCGTCGACATCCCATACCCTGACCGTGCCGTCCCAGCCGGCTGAAACGAGCCGGTGATCATCGATCCATTCGACCCCGAAAACACAGTCGGTATGTCCGTCCAGAAACCCGAGAAACGGATGATCGATTCCGTCCGGTGTGGACTGAACCATCATCTCATTATTCGCCGGCTGAGACGTCGGACGCATTGAAACAGATGCCATCGCAATGGCGATCGCAGCGATCACACCACCAATCACTAACCTTCGATTGGATCGGCCTTTGGTAGCGGTTGTCGGTTCAGACTCAACCCAATTCGACGGCGACGAATCGATTTCGATTTCTGTGTCACCACCAGCGGCTCGGTCGTGTAACGCGACGAGCGTGGCCCCATGACAAAACGGTTGCAGTCTTTCAGCGACTTGCTCTGGATGGTCGAATCGCTGTTCCGGATCGCGTGCCAGCATATGATGGACGATCTCGGCCAGTTCCGTCGGCAGATCGCCGCGCCGCTGGAGGATCGGCTGCGGATCACTCAACGCCATCGTCCGCATCTTGTTCAACAACGATCCCCGGGATTCGCGATCGTAGGGTGCGTGACCTGTCAGCAGTTTGTAGAGCGTACCTCCGAGACTGTAGATGTCAGAGCGGATATCGGCATGTCGCGATTCTGTTCCCTGCTCAGGCGCCATGTAGTCGATAGTGCCCATCACCTGGCCCGTACGGGTTTGGTCGCTGTGGTCGCGCGGTGCAATTTCCGCCATTCGGGCAAGTCCCAAGTCCAGTATTTTTATTTCCCCGCCGGCTGTCAGCATCAGATTCGATGGTTTGATATCGCGGTGCACGAGTCCGCGTTCATGCAGATGGGCCAAACCGTTGGCGGCCTGACGCATCATCTCGCACGCATCCGGGATCGGCATCGGGCCGACACGTCGCACGAGAGTCGACAGATTCAAACCGCGGATCCGCTCCATCACCAGATAGGGCGTCCGACAATCAAGGCCGGCATCGGTTGCCCGGACAATGTTTCGGTGCGACAGTCGCCCGAGTGCCTTCATCTCCCGGGAGAACCGACGCTGAGCGAGGGGGGCTAAACGGCCCTTTCGAATGCAAGACCTTGATCGCGACTCGTGAATGCAACTCGGCGTGCATGGCCTCGAAGACTGTCCCCATTCCGCCGCGACCGATCGCGCGTACGATGATGTAGGGGCCGATTCGATCGGGGATCGGGCACGAAACGTCGAGATCCGACTGAGGATCTTCTAAAGCGCCCGCCATTGAACGATTGGCCGATTCGATGACGGCATCGACGTGACGTGTAAACCGTCGATACCCCCGTTCGCCACCGAAGGCGAACACATCGTCGGTCGACAGGGCTCTGCCAAGCGTGTCGGAGTGCTCCATCCGGTTAAGGGCATTCAAGCAGCGCGCGCAGCGGTCCAGATGATCACCGAGTTCGGCCGACTCGTGCGGAGCCAGTATTCCCTGGTAAAGCTTGCAAAGTTCGGTTTCAGTTGGGCAGCAATCGGGCACAAGCGGGAGGTCAATTCGAGACGCGTCGGAGGGCGGATTTAACGGCCTACTGGTCTAACGCATCAACCTTACAGAAAAATTGTTTGTCCCGCCGCTCGGCGAGGAATCCTGGTTTTTTCACCGATGTATCGCCAGTCGGAACTACAGAAGTCCGTCCAACTCGCTCCGCAATCGATGCAAGACGCGCGACTTGGCGACATAGACGGCGCCCACGGACATTCCCAATTCTGCCGCGACATCGCCGGCGGTCTGGCCGTCCACCGCGGTTCGGATAAAAGCAGTCCAGGTTTGCGTTTCGAAGTCGGTCTTCATTAACTCGAGTGCTCGATGCGCCAGCTCTGATCTCGTGGTCTCGTCGTCGACCACATCGTGCGGGGCATCGTGCCCCCACCAACTGTGGTCCTCGTCACGCTGAATGGTCGGACATTTCGACCGCAACCGGAAATGATCCCGGACTTTGTTCGTCGTGATGGTTCTCAGGTAGCCCCGAAATGAGGATCCGGAGTCATTATGTCGAAAACCGGGCAGTGTCCGAGCGAGCGATGAAAAGACTTCTTGGGCGACGTCGGCAGCATCATCTTCCTGCAATCCACACTGCCTGGCCCAGCGGTAGATACTCGGAGAATACAGCTGACAAAGCCGGTTCCATGCCCGTTGGTCATCCTGCCGCGCCCGCTCCAGCAAACTAGTGGACGTGGATATTGATTCGTCGCGGGCTGACATGAACATTTGGGATCAGTGGCTGCGAGTAGTCAGACTGCTGCCATTGTACCATTTCCGATGCCGCCGGTTTCGTTGCGTTCGGATGACACCATCGACATACAGCACCGCAAGTTGTCGAATTCTTGCGGGGGAAAACGAAAAAACGCCACGCATTTGCGGGAAATGCGTGACGTCTTTCCGTGTGGTCGGTGTTGATGACTGATTGAGTTTCGGCGTTGGCCGAAACTGGTAATCAGCCCACCAGTTCTTTCTTTGCGCCGACGAGCGTTCGTAGTCGTTCTGCCAACAGGTGGGCGTCGAACGGTTTTTTGAACGTCTCGTTGATGCTGCTTCGATCAAAACTCATCGGTTGTCCATCGTCGGGCAACAACGCAATCAGAATGACATCGGTGAAGTCCGCGTTTTTGCGCAAGTTTTGGCAAATTTGCACGGCTTCGATCTTGCCGATCGAAAAGTCCACGATGATGCAATCCGGCGTGAAGCTTTCAGCTTGAATACCGGCTTCAAAACCGCTCGCCGCAACAGCGACCTTGAACGATTTTTCCGGCGGCAATTCTCGCTTCAAGTTCTCAATCAAAACTTGATCCTGGGCGACGATCAGGCACTTGGCCATCGCTTCGTCTTCCAAGTCACCCAACGGCATACCGTGTTCCTTCAGGAACTTGATCAGGTATTCACGAGGAATACGACGATCTTGTGATCCTGGGATTCGGTAGCCTTTTAAACGCCCCGAATCGAACCATTTAGAAACAGTTCGGGGTGCGACTTTGCAAATCTTGGCGACCTGTCCAGTCGTAAAGACCTTCATATCAGGCTCTCCATAACGCCTCGTTGATTATTCCCTCGAACAATGGTGCGTCGGTACCCAATGTTCTCATGGCCTTGGTCATTCTGGATTGCCACATCTACGAATCGTGAATGCATGGTTTGGACGTACCGGTCCTGATCGGTTGGTCAAAACGTAACGAACTCGAATGGTGTAAATGTTGCAAACCGAAAGCTGGGTCAGGCCACCCGGCTCACATCTTGTAACGCTTGCCGAACGGGATCACTTGCTAGGTTTCAAACAGTTACAAACGGAAATTCCGCTTGAGGGGGTAGATGCTGTGACGTCCGGCGACCAACGCCCAACGTTCCGTTTTATGAAACATGGCGAACATGATGATGGGTGTAGTCATCGTGTCGATGTTTTCGGGAACGTTCGGCTATAGTCGCCATCTGCGCCCGAACCAATGATGTAACAGTGACGTCACATCACTTGCTCGCTTGCTTTCCCAGAATCCCCCCTGGGTGGATCGATCGCTGCGTCTGCCACCAGCCCATCTCGCTTCCCGGCAGCTGTTACTGCCGCGGGCGAGAGAACTCAGTCGAAATCTCTCAATCCGAGAATTAGTGTCGAGCAAAACCGCCCCAATTCTTTAGGGCGTTTGGAAGGGAACAAGCGTCATTGCCGTTCTGATAGTCCTTGACCGGATCAACCGCGACGAACCGAATCAGGCGGGCATCACAAAACCCCCGTGTTTCCGAGGTTTTTGACCCGAAAGGTGCTGTTATTGACTCCCATCGAACGGATATTTCCCAAGAAAAAAAACTTTTAATAAAGTCGATTTCTGACACCAATCGGTCTAGACATGGGCACGTTGCACGGTTCATCTGATCCGATTTTAACAGTCATCACGTCCAGCTGATGTCGTGTGACCGATCCGATTCGCACAGCGCCGTTGCCGTTCCTTGTCGCGCGACCCGTGTGCTGCGTTCAAACAAACACCGTCACTCCATTCCTGTTATGCAAGACTCTGCTCTGAAGTTCTTTGAACAAGCAATCCAAACTCCCAGCCCGTCGGGATACGAAGAACGGATTCAAAAGTTGATCCATCAATACATCACTCCACATGCCGATCGCGTCCGCATTGATGTCCACGGAAACTTGATCGCAGAATCGGGCGCCAGCGACGGCCCATCGCTGATGTATGCCGGGCACTGCGACCAAATCGGGATGCTGGTTTCCTACATCGATGAAAATGGTTTTGTCTATGCACAAACCATTGGCGGATGGGACCCTCAACAATTGATCGGCCAAGCGATGTCGATCTGGACGGACCACGGTCAAGTGCCGGCGGTGATCAGTCGCAAACCCATTCACCTGCTGACCCCCGATGAACGGACCAAAGTCGTCGGCCTTGACGAGATGTGGTTGGATGTCGGTGCGACGTCGGGCAAACAGGCCGCCGATCTGATTCGCGTCGGCGATCCGATCACATTGGATTTACAAATGCGACCGTTGATGAACTCAGTCGTCAGCGGCCCCGGAATGGATAACAAATCGGGCATGTGGACGGTGATCGAAGCACTTCGCCGCGCAAAACTGATCTCCGGCGCAAACCCGCTGGCGTGTCGACTGCACAGCGTCTCGACCGTCCAGGAAGAAATCGGACTGCGCGGTGCTAAAACCGCTGCCGGGGGAATTAACCCCGCTGTAGCGATCGCCGTTGACGTGACGCACGCATCGGATTGCCCTACCATCGACAAAAATAAACAAGGCGACATTCGACTCGGCGGCGGCCCGGTCATCTTTCGCGGCCCCAACATCAACCCAAAAGTCGCCGCCAGACTGGTCGAATTGGCCGAAGCAAACAAAATCCCCTACCAAATGGCGGCGATCGGCCGCGCGACACCCAACGACGCCAACGTGTTGCAATTGCATGGCGCCGGAGTCGCCACCGGGTTGGTGGCGATCCCCAATCGATACATGCACTCGGCCGTCGAAGCGATCTCTCTGGACGACATCGATCATGTCGCGGAACTGCTCGCCCATTTTGCCGTCACACTAACGGCGGCGGATGATTTTACGCCAAACGTTTAAGGGCCAGGTTCCAGGTTCCAGGTTCCAA
>JAGQPO010000627.1 GCA_020426665.1 Planctomycetales bacterium | reverse complement strand
CGGGGCTGTAATTGCCAACAACGACTCCGAGTGTGCGGCCAAGTAACATCCCGGCGTCGTTCCCCGAATCACCTGCCACCAGGACGTTATCTGGAGAGAACCCCCATTTCCAGAGCAAGTGTCGCAGCGAAAAATCGCTTCCACCCCGCACCGGAATGATATCCAGGTACATTCCTAGCGACAGGACAACCTTAGCACGCACACCGGACTCGCGAAGCAAAGTTTTGATCTCGGTGATCGGCGGCGCAAATTGCGGATCGATTTCATAACTGATCTTGAAATCCGATTGATTGGACTCTGATTGCTGGAAAATCCCTGGTAATCCATCCAGCACCGCCCGCGCATCGTCGGGTTTCCAGGCGTATGCGATCTGCTTTCTCCAGCTCAAGTCGGGGGTCAACGATTCGCCATAGTGCAGTTGGGTGCCCGCGTCGGTGTCAATAAAATCGGGCTGAGGCAATCCCAGTTCCTCGATCAGTTCCATCGCACTATCCAGGCGACGCCCCGTCGCGACACCGAATCCCACATGGTCGTTTTCGCGAATCAGATCGATGAACTCTTCCAATGCAGGAGTGTCACCGGTCAGCGTGTTGTCCAAGTCTGTGATGATCAAGCGATCGAATTCGGGGATCCGCCGCGCCTTTGGCGAATCAACCAGAGTTGGCGTCGTTGAATGCTGGACAATATCAGCGACATCGCGAAGATAGCGATTGGCATGGTTAGCCCATGAGTAGTGCTCGCGAGTTCCATTGATTCCGGCATCAGACCAAAGTTGCCAATGTTTATCGTCGGTCAAAACTCGCAATAGCGCGTGTTCAATCGACTCGGCGTCCAGTGGATCGATCAGCAACCCGTTTTGACAGTTGGCGATGATGTCGTTCGGGCCACCGTCATTGGTCGCCACGATCGGCAATCCCGTTGCGCCGGCCTCCAACAATGTCAATCCGAATGGCTCGGTCAACGCGGGGTTAATGAATACGCCTTGTTGCTTCATCGCCAAACGATAGATTTCCGGCACATCGTCGGGAGAATGCGTCTTGGGATAGGCGACTTTCCCATACAAGTCGTGCTTGTCGATCAGATACAACACATCTTCGATCACTTGACGCTGCGACTTGGGAAGGTCGCGTAAATCGTCCCGTGTTCCGAGCACCATGACCAGATTCGCATGCCTCTGAAGCTCTTCACTTTGGCCGTAGACGTCCAGAAGTTTTGTCAAATTCTTGCGTTCGTCCGGCCTGGCCATCGTCAAGATCATCGGCTTGTCCGGATTGTCCAGAAACCTGGCCAATTCGTTAGCAATCGCAGGATGTTTCCAGTCGTCCGAAGGCGGAGAAAATGATTCCAAATCGACACCGGGAGGTATCACCTCCATTCGCGACGGAACGTAGTGATCGTACAGTTCGTATTGCTGCTGTACCTCTTGATTGGTACTCGTTACGACCATTGATGCCGTCTCAAGTGCGATTTCTTCTGCTTCGATTCGTTGTGCAAATCGATATCGCTTCTCCAGTCCCTCTTCATTTGCTTTGCCGAGCAACAATCGCTGTCGCTTGACTCGGCCCAAAGAGTGCCCCGTAAATACAAAGGGAACATGCAGCAGTCGAGCCAACTGGGCTCCGGCAAGCCCGGCATCGGCATAGTGACCGTGGATGACGTCTGGGATTCCGGTGCGTCGAAAATGCACCAGCGTCTGGTCGATGAACATTTCGATAAAGGGCCACAAAGATTCCTTTTTCAGGTAACGCCTTGGGCCGAAAGGAATTCGCACGATTTTCGCGTTCTCGGAAATTCGTTCCTCTAGTTTTGCATAGTCGGCGCCGACTTTCGGGTCGATGATTTGACGTGTTAAAAGCTCTACTTCGCGAACTCCAGGTTGGACGGCCAGTTCGCGCGCCATTTCCAGCACGTATTTGACCTGGCCACCGGTGTCTGCGTCGCGACCGAGTTCACATTGGTCCGCCCGAATCAAACCGTGCAGGCTGATCAAGGCAATCTTCAATGGTTCCATCGTTCGGTTCTCGCCTGGCATCAGCGTCGGATCAATCTGCGCGGTTGCGTCGGATATCATTTTCGGCTCGTTTTAATTTTGGTGCATCACTGCGATCCGTTCTTGGATCGCCGCTTATTCAATCGCTTATTCAATCGCTTATTCAATCAGCGTTTCGATCAGCGTTTCGATCAGCGTTTCGATCAGCGGCCGATCCCAGAAAAGCCGCCCAATGGCATGCGATCCAAGCACATGCCGTGCCATTGTCGCTTGACGATGAAAAACCAACATGAGACACTGTTGGCTCATAAAATGAGTCATCAGTGGCTCAGGAGCTTGTCTTCTGGAAAGAATGTGACATCGGGGTCCCACGACATAATGACTGCGAATGGCAGTCTTCCCTTATGAGGTATTAACGTGCAACGCCCGCCCCTCGTCGTTGGCTTGGTAAGAAACGCGGCCGCGAAACGTGTGTTTCAGCAGGGCGATATCAGTTTACTGACCGTCCCGACAGCCAAGCGATTGTTAACGGCAGAGTTCCCCGGGTCGCCGCGATTGTTCTTGATCGAGGCGACCAAACAGGAGGTGCAGATCACGTGTGAAGTCGTTGTCCAGCTGCGGCACCAATATCCGCTAACGGATGTTTTGATTTGGGCACCCCATGCGTCGTCGTCGACCGTTCGTTCGCTTTTTCACGCGGGGGTCAAGGACGTGATCCTGCGGCAGTCGGAAGACCACGTGTTAGGTGTCGTTCAATCGGTATTGCAGGATCAACAGATTCTGCCGCGGCTGAACGAGTTGACGAAACGAAAGGCCAGGAATGCTCGATTTGAATCGATGCTCAGTCGCAGTGAAACGATGTGGGATTTGTTTGAGCTGTGTGAGCGGATCGCGCAGACCAATGCGACCGTCTTGATCGCTGGCGAGACCGGCACGGGAAAAGAGTTGATTGCCAGGGCGGTGCATCGTCGATCGGGTCGAGGTGGCCGATTTGTTGCGGCAAACTGTGCCAGTATTCCCCAGGACTTGATCAATTCCGAATTGTTTGGTCACGAGAAAGGTGCGTTCACCGGTGCGGATCGCGCGAAGAAGGGTTTGGTCACGCACGCCGGCGAAGGGACTTTGTTTCTTGATGAAATCGGGGACATGCCTGCGGAGGGGCAATTGAGTCTGTTAAGGATGCTTCAGGAAAAACGTGTGCGTCCGGTCGGCAGCTTGAGTGAATCGGAGATCGATGTTCGTGTCGTCGCGGCGACCAATGTTGACTTGCACGCGGACATCAAGGCCGGGAATTTTCGCGAAGATCTGTATTATCGACTGGACGTGATCCGAATGAATGTTCCGGCGTTGCGCGAGCGGCCGGAGGACATTCTGTTTCTGTTCGGTCACTTCATCAAGAAAAATGCCTCCCACTATGGGCTGCAGCCGCCCAGCTGGTCGGACAGTTTTCTGGACGCGTTGGTCCAATACGACTGGCCGGGGAACATTCGGCAGTTACAGAATTTTAGCGAACGTTTGGTTTTGTCGCGGACTCCCAAAGCGCTAACTGCGAGGGACTTCGACCGAATTCGCAGCACCGTCGGTGACGAGCTTGGTTCGGAAACGCCGCGATCCCGGATGCGTTTACCCGACGGCGTGGACACTTCCAAATCATTGCAAGAAAATATCCAGAGGATCACTAGTCGGGTCGAGCGTGATTATTTGACCGCACTTCTGGAAAAGCACCATGGACGCGTCATTGAAACGGCGAAAGATGCCGGAATCAGCAGACGCACGTTGCTGCGAAAAATGAACCGGTACAATTTGGAAAAGAGTACTTTCAAACGATAGTCCGACCGGGTCATTCGTGCGGCGTTGCATTAGTCCAGTGACGCCAATGTTCGTTCAAGTACATCACTCGATGAAGCGTTAAGCGGTCGAAATGGCGCTACTGGGGTCACCATCATGGACCGGCAGGCAAAAGTTAGCCCACACGTCTTTGTTGATCAGCGTGGCCGATCCGGTCAGTGTTGCAAATGCGACATCGGCTGCGTCGCGACCGACGCCGATTCGAACCAGTCCATCGGTTGATGACAGTCGCGTCGGGTCGAACAAATACCATTGATCACCGAGAAAGGCTTCCATGAATCCGTGGAAGTCCGGTGGCTGAAGGTTGGCGGCGTATCCGGAAAGGTACCTCGCCGGAATTCCGATGCCACGGCAAAGCGCGATTGCAAGGTGTGCGAAGTCACGGCAGACCCCGGTTCGTTGCAACAAAACGTCCGCCGCCGTTGTCATTGTGTTGGTGCTGCCCGGCGTGTAATCGAGATGGTCATAAACCCAGTCACAAATGGCTTGAACTCGAACGTACCCTTGTGCCAGTGATCCGAATTCTTCGATCGCGAATCGGGCCAACAAGTCACTTTCGCAATACCGACTCGGATTCATGTACACGAGTGCTTCGGCGGGCAACTCCGCCACAGGGCATTCCTGCACCGAAGACGGATCGTCCTTGGCGTAAGTCAGTTCGACAGTTGCCTGGTAGTTGACGTTCAACTCGCAGGGCTGGACGACAACGCGGTGAATGCGATTGCCGTCATGGCCGACCTGACAAGTTTCCGGTTCAATCAGAGGATCAAAGGTCAGCGATTCGTTTTCCACTTTTTGGTGCGGGGTCCAGCCGGCAACGATTTTAAAAAGGAAAACGGTTGGCTGGTTCACGATGTAGGTCAACGAACTGCCGAAACGGATCTGAGTCATTTAGAGACACACACTGAGTTTAGGAGAGTAAACCTGTCCTCGATTATTGGATAAGCTGTGATGCCCATTCCATTGGCACCGAGCCAAGCGAATTTGTCAACGTCTGAGTCCACCAACGAGTGGTTTCGGCAAGGTCGGGCTCGCTAAATCGCTGGTAGCGGGGTGCCGGACTACCAACGGCGTGGGTCGCCAAGTCGATCGGATATCCGACGTCAGTGACACTTGCGCGAGTCGCCCAACAGCTCTTCCAGGTGAATCCCCACCGATTCGGACAATGCGTTCGGGTTGTACCCTCCCTCCAAGACGCTCACAAGTCTGCCGTCGGCGTGCTCGCCCGCAACGTTGATGATGATCTTGGTGATCGACCGAAAGTCGTCGGCGACCAGTCCGAGCGAACCGATGGGATCATCTTTGTGGCTATCGAATCCCGCACTGACAAGAATCAACTCGGGTCGAATCTTTTTTGCAAACTCCGACAGACTGGATTCGAAAATCCGAAGTTGTTGTTGGCTAGGGGTTCCATACGCGATTGGCAAATTGACGGTCGCGCCAACGCCGGCACCGATTCCGACTTCGTCAGCCGCCCCCGTGCCTGGATAAAAAGGCGAGCGATGGATTGACAGGAATCCAACATCGGGAGCATCGAAAAACATGGCCTGCGTTCCGTTGCCGTGGTGGACATCGAAATCGACAATCATGATTCGCTTAAGACCAAATTCATTTGTCGCAACGCGTGCCCCAACGGCAATGTTGTTAAACAGACAAAACCCCATCGCATGGTCGGGCATTGCGTGGTGGCCGGGCGGACGCACCAGGCAAAATGCAGTCTTGTCTTCTGCTTTGTCGACGACTCGCTCCACCGCGTCACACACGGCACCGGCCGCCATCCTGGCGGCCTGGTAAGATTGTTTGCTAACGACCGTATCCGCTTCGATTGCTCCGCCGCCCGCCTCGGCAAACAGCTCGACCGATTTGATGTATTGGCGATCGTGAACGTAACAAAGGCGGTCGATCGTTGCGGGCGACCAGGACGGCTGCGTACATCGTTTGTCTAACCCGGACGCACGCAGAGATTGCAAGATCGCCGTCGTCCGCCCACCATTCTCCGGGTGGTTGCCGGTCAGGTGTTGCTGGAAAACGGGGGCGTAATAAAGGAGTGTCATCGCAGTGGTCAGGGTGGCGGATTTCCGAGCGGCAGGGTGAAGACGCCAATGTATCAATGATGACGGTCCGGCGCAATTCAAACAAGCCGCTGGCTTTTCCGGTCTCCTGGCCGGCGACACTCATCTAATTCCGAAACTGTTGGACCAATTGTTGTGCCTCGCTTCGGATGGCTGCATCACGCGTGATCTTGGAAACTCGAACCAACGCTGGTTCCGCCATGCGTCCGAAGTCGCGAATCTCGCTGGGGATCGTGTAGGGCAATGGTTGGGGTTGGCCTTTTTGCTCAGCGAGATGTTGGGTCCGATGTTGGCTGCTTCGCGCGACCGCTTCCATCATTTCTTGTTCGGTTTGTGGCGACATGATCTCCATTCGTCCGACCAGAACACGTACCGTCTCGTGCGGGCTGGGGGAAATCTGCAGTGGCAGTAATTCATCGGTGGTCGGTCCAGGCACCATGTACAGGACCCTTGTCCCCTGTTCGGTGAACCATGAATGTTGCCACGTCTTGATCATTGACGTAGCCTCTTTTTCATAAAGCCCCTCCGCCACCAAGCCGGAATGAACTAGTTCCGCAAGTTCATCACCGGTCACCGTTTTGGGCGTGTCGAAAACAAGAGTTTGACCAGCCTCAACTTGCGAGATCTTTGCGGCTTTGATTGTGGATCCATCCACGTCGATCAACACTGCGGATCGCACAGGCAGGTCGCCTTCGTTTTGCAGGACAATCTCTTTTCCCTCGAAGCGAGACGTGATGGGTAACTGGAATTTTCCCACGCCGCGGTAAAACAAAAACTTCTCAAAAAAGCTTGACTCCTGACCTAAGACGCCGGCTTTTCCTCGGACGTGAATCAACGCGGAATCCGTCGCACGAGCTTCGGCATAATGTTGCTCGTTGGCAGCATGCGGCAGCAGTCCGGAAACAATGCTCGACGCAATCTGGGTTTGATGGTCGACATCGGCAACGGTGGGAACAATCTGCGACAGCGGGATCAGATCAACATCACCCCAATCAAGACTGGATTTTCCGATCGCTTCACCCCTAGTGAAAATCTCTTTCGAGTCGATGGGCGGTAACATTTCTTTGACGGGCGGGTAGAACTCGGTCAGCAATCCTTCGGGAAATCCTACTTTCACGTTCACGGTTCGTATGCGGTCGGTGTAGAAATAGGTCACCGGTGTTTCCATTCGGACTTTCCCAAAAATTCGCGACTTGGTGAATGCACTATTCAACGAGTACGAGCCTCGATCAAGCACGTAGTTCGGCAAATCGCTGTGTTCAGCCGCCAAGGGGCGAAAATCCATGTACACGCCATCGCTGCCGGAAAACGTTGTAAAGGTACCCCATTCGTGCGCGATGAAACGATCACTCGCGGGATTGTTGCCCGGGACAGGTTCCGTGGCGGATCGATTGCGCGAATCAGGTTCCGCGGACGACCGATGGGCCTGCGTCACCACAAAGATGGCCACTAGCACCGCGAATGTAACTGCGAAAGCGTTGCGCATGATCAAGCTCCAAAGTGTGAATGGTCAATGGCAGCCGGAAAACTGTCCGGCTAACATTTCCCCAGTCGCACGAGCGCCGTCGGCAGACCCGTTAAATCAGTTCAATTCGCGGGAAAAACATTTTGTGACACTTACCGCTAATCGCCGCCAATTCAAGCAAAAAGCGGTTTAGCCATACAAAGATACAAGTCCGCCGGCAAATCACGAAGGCAAATCACGTAGGAGAGTCTCTCCGAGACTCAAAACAACCGCTGCTTCGAAGGCATCAGGCTCGGAGAGGCTTATCTACGTGGTGGCAATCAGCGAGAAGCGACATTTTTTGACATTTGACCATTTTCCGCCGGTCTGACTGCCGAGCCGGACCGTCTGGTAGTTGCACCAATGACTTTTTGCGGTACGAATCGCCTTGGATGAAAACGTTTCTCTGAGCAATCAGAGATCAAAGATGACCGTTGATGTTTCGCCGATCCAGTTGGAAGTCCATCTGTGGTATCGGAGGGTGTACGCGTTTTGCCAATCCAAGTTGATTTCTGCGGCCGATAGCGAAGACGCGACACAGGAGACGTTCTTGCGAGCTTTTTCAAAGCTCCATGAGTTGAAGGTGAGTGCGGCGATGGCGGGGTGGTTGCGACAGATTGCGCGGAACGTTTGCGTCGACATGATTCGGCGCCAACAAGTCCGCCGAACCGCACATGCCGACGTCCAGATGGTTTGTGACGTCAACACTTCGGATGGGGTTGGGAACCGCGAAACGCGCGAACAACTGATGCGGTTGATTGCTGAGTTACCGGAAGGTCATCGCGAGGTCATCTTGCTGCATTACTACGACAACATGACCTACGACGATATCGCCGCTTGGCTTGGCGTGGCACGATCGACGGTCAACGAGCGACTAAGCAGGGCACGACATACATTGCGAATTGGTTTGGCAAAGGCGGAGAACAACTTATGAGTTCGTGTAGCGAAATCCAAGCAATGTTAAGTGCTCTGATCGATGACGAACTT
>JAGQPO010000626.1 GCA_020426665.1 Planctomycetales bacterium | reverse complement strand
CCGGCCGCGAAGGCAAATACGTGACGACGCGCCAGATCAAGCAGCGTTTGGAAAAGGAATTGGAGCGGAACGTTGCTCTTCGAGTGGAGATGATTCCGGGAACTGAATCGTATGCCGTTAAAGGCCGCGGGGTTTTGCACTTGGCGGTGCTGATCGAAACGATGCGGCGGGAAGGATTCGAATTGAGCGTCGGCAAACCGCGGGTGATCAACCGCGAAATCAACGGAAAACCCCACGAACCATTTGAATCGCTGCGGATCGAGGTTCCGACCGATGCGATGGGCCCCGTGATGGAGTTGGTGGGTTTGCGCCGAGGGGCGTTGGAGGAGATGAAACAGCGCGGTGATTACAGTTTGCTTCGATTCACGATTCCGTCTCGCGGGCTGATCGGGCTGCGGACGCGCCTGTTGAACGCCACGCGGGGAACGGCTGTGATTCACCATCGCTTTGAAAGTTACCGGCCCGTCGAACCGGAGGTCCCCCGACGTGCCAACGGTGTACTGATTTCGATGGTCGCCGGACGCACGATGCCATTCGCATTGTTTGCATTGCAAGACCGCAGTGATTTGTTTGTGCCCGCCGGCATCGAAGTTTACGAGGGAATGATCGTGGGGGAAAACGCCCGAGACAACGACATGAACGTCAACCCGTGTCGCGAGAAGAAACTGACGAACATGCGGGCGTCCGGCAGTGACGAAAACGTGATTTTAAAGCCGCCGCGCGATATGTCGCTGGAGGCTGCACTGGAGTACATCGAGGACGACGAACTGGTCGAAGTCACTCCTGAAAGCATTCGGCTGCGTAAAATCCTGTTAAAGGAATCCGATCGCCGCCGAAACAACCGAAAATAGGCTGGCACAGGAAGCCGTCCCGGTCACCAGTTTTTACCCGATCCCGCTGAACCGATTGGCCAAAGCTGCGTAGGATGTGGTAATCTAGTTTTCCACCGCAACTGAACTTTCCGGTGGGGAGCGTAGCGGAAGTCGCCAAGACTTTCGTGAATTGCTGGACGAATCGAGACTCTTGGTGAGTACCGCTACCCCTAAAGCTAAACGTTGACGGACCACCAGGTCAGCTGCGGACGCATCTTCGGGCCCGTTTCCATTTTTTCGGATGAAATAAGTCACATGGCTCTACGAACCTTTACATTGACCATCGGATTTCTAGCGGCCCTTTGCTTCGTCGCTTTGCCCGGTTGCCAGGATTCTGCGTCGACGACAACCGTCAGCGATGCGACCGACGGTGACCAAGATCACGAAGGCGAACACAAACACGACGACGAAGATGCTGACGAGCATGAGCATGATTTCGATTCGATCTCCGAAGCCGTCGAAGAAATCGAATCGCTGCGAAACACCATTCGTGATGAATTTGCGGCCGGGCATGCCGACGAAGCCCATGAGCCGTTGCATCACATGGGCGAAGTGTTGATCGCGGCGAAGAATTTTGCCAAAACGATGGAAGACTCGGAACAGAAAACGGCCGCGACCGAAGCGATCGCTTCCTTGTTGGCCGACTTCACCGCCGTCGATGATGGACTGCACGGCAGCGATGAAAATAAAAGCAAGGGAAAGAAGTACGCTGATGTCAGCGATTCGATTGATCAAGCGATCGAGACCCTGAAAAAAGGCTCCCAAGAATGATCCGCTCATTGTCGCCCACCGCCCTTTGTCTGGTCGGATTGTTGTTGGTCGGTTGCAACGGTCAATCATCGACCGATTCGACCGCATCGGATCCTATTGCGAATGTGGTGGATGTCGATTTTGCGTCACTGGTCCTCGGCCAGATGCCCGAGGGCGATGTTTCGACGCCGACGGAAATCATGGAATTGGGTGGCAAAGCAGCCCCCGCGATTGTCGCCGGTCGAATTGACGCCGGGGACGTCGACCCGTTTCAGCCCGGTGAAATGACATTCATGATTTCCCAATTGCCGGACGAAGACCACGCCGGGGACGATCCCGATCACGCCGACAATTGCCCGTTCTGTAAACACAAATTGGAGAGTGCCCCCAAAGCAATCGTCCAGTTTTGCGGGCCAGACGGGAGCGTTTTGGCCGGTGATGCCCAACGATCGCTTTCGCTGGAAAAAGGTGACATTGTCTATGTGACCGGAACGGCCCAGTACAACCCGGCCATCAACACTGTCATGGTCAACGCAACGGGCATTTTCCGAAAGTCACGAAGCTAATTCTGGGACTGCGAATCTGATTGTTCGCCGGTGAATTGCGAGTGCCGCTAAAGGTTGTTACCCTACAGCGGCCTGGATCGAAAATGAATTTCACACCAATTTCATCCAGATTCCCCCTTGTCAATCCTCACTCAGAATCAACGTAAATGTCGGCCACCACAACGGAAAACAACGGCGAAGTCTTGGTTGTCGGATTCATGGACAGCAAGATTTTGGACAGCCAACGCATCGAGCAGGTTGGTCGCGAATTACAGGAAGCGGTCCCACAGGCGATCCACAAGAAGCTGCTGCTGAATTTTCGCGGCGTCTCGTTCATGTCTTCGGCCATGATCACCAAACTGGTGATGCTCAATAAAGGCTGTAAAGCACAAGGCGTCGCTCTCAAGTTTTGCGAAGTTTCGCCAAACGTCCTTGAGGTCTTTAAGATCACAAAACTGAACAAGCTGTTCGACATCCAGGGAACGGAAGAAAAGGCGATCGCCAGTTTTGACAAGAAAGGTTGGTTCGGTTGAGCCGTCGCGAAGACGACGCGGACACCGTTGTGACCGATGAATCTGCAAAGGCGTCCATCACGCCTGCTGAAATCATTGACCTTGAGCGATCGCAAATCGGTCATGATCTACACGACACGTTGTTGCCGCTGATTTTCGCGGCATCGGCAAACTTGCAGTCCGTGATCGATTCCGCAGGAAACGGCGATCAACCTCAAGCCGTTGAAATGTCGTGGTATCAAACCAATTCGGCTCGAATTGAAACGGCCAACCAGTGGTTGCAACAGGCCATGACCATCGGGCGGAACCTGTTGACGCAAATCTATCCGCCCGAATTGGATAAACTTTCTTGGCTGGTCGCCGCAAAGGACACTGCCAATCGCATTTGCGGCGACAATTGCGAAGTGAATTGGACCGTCGCTTCGGACAGTCCCGTGTGTGACCCCAGCTGGGATCGAAACGTGGCGACCGCTGCGTATCGAGTCTTGATCGAGGCACTGCGAAACGCGGTAAGCCACGGAAAAGCCGACGCCATCTCCGTTCGCTGCAGTTCGGATTGTATTATGATCGTTGACGACGGAGACGGATTTGACCCGGCAGCCGTCGATCCAAGTCGTTTCGGCATTCGATCGATGAAAGGGCGAGCATTACTGGTCGGTAAAAAGGTGACAATCGCTTCCGAACCCGGTGGACCGACAAACGTCACGATGACGTTGTAGATAGGCCGCTTGAATCAATTGATTGGGGCGAAAGTTTTGCGGTTAACCCACGCACGACGTAAACACCACCGCCCCATGTCGGCTTGTCCGACATGAGCCTCCGTTTTGCATTTAGCAAACGCCAATCTCGAATGCCGGCTCCCCTGGCCGGCTTGTCCGGCAGGAAGCAAGGTCTTCTGATAATCATTGACTGAATGGATGGTACACCTATTGTGCCGCAGAGATCGGCGCGGGTTTGAGCAAGGGGCCGGGCTGGGGGTAACCACCGTCCACGTTGATTTGCACGTTCAGGTGCCGGCGCCAGTTTTCGTCATCGGGCACCGGATAGTCGCTGCGGAAATGCACGCCGCGGGATTCCGTTCGCACCAACGCTGACGAGACCATGATCGCAGCGGTCGTCAAAAGGTTTTGAAGTTCCCACCCCGGTTCGTCCTGGAATTGGTGGTTCATTGCATAGGCGGCGTACGAGCGAATGGTATCGGCAGCCTTTTGTAATCCTTCGGCATTGCGTTCAACACCGACCAACCGGCCCATCAAGCTTTTCAAAGAAACACGCACGTCATCGATGTCGAACGATTCGGTTGGCGAAGTCGATGACTGACGAATCGGCAAGGCGCGCATC
>JAGQPO010000625.1 GCA_020426665.1 Planctomycetales bacterium | reverse complement strand
AATCCCAAGACGCTTTCAAGACGAACCCTGTTACGCGGAGCCGGCGTGTCGATCGCGCTGCCACTGCTGGATGCGATGTCGACGGGCCGATTGCTTACCGCTGCAGAATCCTCAACGCCGCCTCCGCTGCGGATGGCTTTCTTCTATGTGCCCAACGGTGCACACATGCCGGATTGGACGCCCGCAAGCGAGGGTTTCAAGTATGAACTTACGCCCACATTGCAACGGATCGCCGACTATCGCGACGACATCAACGTATTGACCGGACTGACGCTCGACGGAGCTCGCGCACACGGTGACGGGGGCGGTGATCATGCCAGAAGTGTTGCCGCGTTTCTGACCGGCGCGCATCCACGCAAGACCAACGGCGCCGACATCCAAAACGGAATCTCAATCGATCAGGCAACCGCCAAGTATGTCGGCGACCAAACACGATTTGCATCGCTCGAACTGGGACTCGAAGCAAGCGCCCAAGCCGGCAATTGTGACAGCGGATACAGTTGTGCGTACGCGTCGAATATGTCCTGGCGCGGGCCCACCAACCCGATGGCAAAAGAGATCGATCCCGGCGCGGTGTTCGATCGTTTGTTCGCCGGAAAGAGTGTCAAGGAGACCAGACAAGCAAAGACCCAGCGAGAGAAATTCCGCAAAAGTGTCCTGGACTTCGCACTCGAAGATGCGAAACGGTTACACCAAGCGTTGCCAGCAGTCGATCGTCGAAAGTTGGACGAATACCTGTACGCGGTGCGCGACGTCGAAAAACGACTCGGCGGCGCCGAACGATTGCAGTTGGACGAATCCGGCGTTCCGGACTATCCGCGTCCCAGTGGAGTTCCGCGAGAGCTGGAACAACACAGCAATCTGATGATGGACATGATCACTCTGGCGTTCCAGACCGACAGCACACGCATCCTGTCGTTCATGTTTACCAACGCCGGCAGCAACCGTCGATACAAAGAAATCGGCGTCGATGAAGGACACCACGAACTTTCACACCACGGCAAAAGCGAACACAAACAGGCTCAGATCGCCAAAATCAACCGATTTCATATGGACCGATTCGCGTACCTTCTGGGCCGGCTCCGTAGCGTCCGAGAAGGCAACCGATCACTGCTGGAAAACAGTATGATCGTTTACGGCAGTGGTATCAGCGACGGTGATCGCCACAACCACGATGACCTGCCGATCCTATTGGCCGGATCGGCCGCTGGTCGCATCAAGACCGGACGACATATTCGTTACGAGAATGGCACCCCGTTGTGCAACCTGTACGTGTGGATGATGCAACAAATGGGCGCCGACGCCAATCAATTCGGTGACAGCAACGGCGTGATACGACTGTAGTCATCATTATACGCCTCGGCTCGATCTGCCGCCTCGTCTGCGAATCCCGCGTTGAACATGCCCCATGTGGCGAAAACCATCAAGCTCGCGATCCGGTACATAACAACCTCAGTAATGGCAGGTTTGCCAAAAAGAGACAGCATGTCTATAGTGTAGCCGGGCACCCATAGACTTGCAATCAGTTTTTCTTCGATGCAACGGTTGCGAAACCAATAACAGCCCAACGCTTCCTTGATCTTGGTTGATTTTGCATGGGACGTTGGGAGGTTTTGTTTTGCGGTGATCGGTGGGGACGCGCGATTGACGGCGCCGCGTTTATGCGATGGTTCGCTGTCATTCTAAGCACCTCGCCACCTATTCTACAGGCTTATTGGTTCTGCCCCATGCTTTTTGAGTTTCCGTCGCATCCTTCCAGTACATCAGCTGGCCCAGCGCCACTTGATCTCCAGCATTGAAGGCCGCGGTTAATGTTGCGACCAGATCATCCGATGGTTCCGCCATTCAGGGTAGTTGCTTGACCCGGATGTCCCGAAAATACCACACGCTTCCGGCATCGTGAGCTTGCAGCGCGATCGCGCCACCTTCGCTTGAAAACAATCGCCCCGTTCGCTCCTTTGGTCGCTCGACGCCGGTCGGTTCGATGTAGTCGACGGCTTCTTCATTGTTCAGCGAAATCGTAATCCGCTTTCCCTGGACGACAACACGGACCGTGAACCATTCAGTTTCGTCGACGGGCGACTCCTCAAGGTCGACGATCGCGTACAGACTGCCAGTCTTTCGTTTCTCCTGCGCTGAGCTGTTAAGCTGCACCTCATACCCACGAGCCAAGTGCTTGCGATCGTCCCGGGTCGTCATGTCTGTATGGACGAAGATGCCGCCGTTGGAGTTTGGATCGGCCCTCACAGTCGCCTCAAGTTCGAAGTTCTTGAAAAGCTCGAAACCCTCCTGACGATCGCCAACATAGAACAGATGGGCCCTCGTTTGACTGGACGCGTTGATTCGCAGTACGCCGTCGACGACAGTAAATGCTCCAGGATCAAGGTTGGCTCGCCAGCCGGTCAGGTCCCTGCCATTGAACAGTGGCTTCCAGTCCTCGGCGTGTAACGTCGAAGTTGTGAGAACGAATAGGACGAAGTAAACGAGTTTGCTCATTAGCGAACTTTCAATTGGCCGAACGCTACCGATCACGGGGCGGCGACGAAGGATTTTCCACTTCAATACCGCTGACTTCGCCGCTCCCGTGCAGTACGCCCAACATGGGCGTGATCTTGTGGGGTGAAAGTCCCCTGTACTTAGTTCCGGTTACTTTCAAGGAGTCAGTATACCAAATGAAACTCTAGCGAAAGCCTAGTACGAGGCGAGGGCAACTGCGGAAGGGTGACCGACCGTGGGAAGGAGGCCTGCGAAGATGACCGTTAAGCCAACAGTAACCACGTCGCTGGATCGAGTTCATCACGATGTTTTAATGGCACGCGTGTCTCGTAAAGTCCGCGACCCGATACTGCTGCAACTGATCGGACGCTATCTGCGTGCGGGCGT
>JAGQPO010000624.1 GCA_020426665.1 Planctomycetales bacterium | reverse complement strand
ATGTCAAAGGCGAGTATCCGCCGCCCATCGCGACGATTACCAAGGCTCGTACACAGGCCGATGGTTTCGGCAACGACGGAACCAATGCAACGCCGATTGAAGTGACATTGGAATGCCCAGGTGCCGATCGGATTGAATTACATCACTGGGACCAGTCGGTTGCAGAAATTAAATCCGACGTTGGTGTTGTCAAAGTCGATACAAACGCACTGGGCGGTGGCCCGCTGCGGTTTCGCCCAGTCGCCTTCTTCGGTGAAAACCAGGTGATGGGGACGACAGTCGTTGATCAGTTCGATCCAGCCAAATAATTTTCGACCGCTGATCGAATGTCGCGATGGACTTCGTCCGCCGTCTGATCAGCGTTGATCACTGCAGTTGTGTTGCTCGCATGGTGCAGTTGGGCAAGATACGATTGACGAACCGATTCCATGTATGCGATGCCACGCGACTCCATTCGGTCGGCCGGTCGATCGATGCGTCCCATTGCCCTTTCGGCCGGCATGTCCAACAGGATCGTCAAGTCGGGACGCAAGCCATCGTTTGCCAATTCACCCATTCGCCACAGCGTTTCCGGTGGCACCGCGTTACCACCATCGCAGACACTTTGATAGACCACGTTGGCCAACAGGAACCGATCCGAAATGATGCTTGTTCCTGAATCCAACGTCGGCTTGATCGTTGTTTCAATCATCTCGCATCGACTGGCCATGAACAACATCGCCTCGGTACGGCGATGCATGGTCAGCGAACTTTCAAGCAACAGTTCCCGAAGCCGTCGCCCGATCTCGGTGCTGCCCGGATCTCGCGTCGTTACACACTCGATCCCAAGCCCGTTCAATAGTTCTGCGAGACGCCGGATTTGAGTGGACTTTCCGACCCCATCGATTCCATCGACGGCAAAGAAATGGGCGTTTTTAGACGTCATTGATCGTTGAATTCGGGGCTGAGCGAAAAAAAATGTCAGGTCGGATTCGAACTGATCTTTCCGTTTTTAGGTAGGGGAAGCCTTAAATAGCCGCAAAAATCGGCTTTCTGAGCGGGAAACGGCAAAAGGCCGAATGGCCCGCATGGGTGGGTGTGTAATTTTAAGCTTGATAAAGCCCGTTTGTAGGGATAGATTCTTGCCCTTGCAGCCCGCTAACAACGGATTCTTTTCTTCAGGAGTGGCTGATGAGTACCAACAGTCTTGTTCGTTTCACACGGTCGTGTCCAACCTGTGGTCGCCGAATTCAAATTCGTGGTTCACTTCTGGGCCGTCTGGTTGCGTGCCAACATTGCAATGCGGAATTCGTTGCAATGGCAACGGAGGACGGAGGGTGTGTGGATGACGCCCAGCGATTGATGGATCGAGTCGATTCGGCTTTGTCGCGAACCCAACCCACTGGGATTACCAATCCACCCACAGGCGTCGTGCCTGCATCGACACCGGCGACGTAGGAATTGTCCCGAATTAACTCCGCACTTACCTGGCCTAAGGAATCGCAACCCAAATGCGTAAGTTTTGAAGTTGCGCTTTTGCAGCCTCGGAGGGTGGTACAGGAATCGCCGTCGACGTAAGCCGACGGTTAGCGTTCATGATGCCAACTTTAGCCCGGAGGTCGACACAAAATCCCGGCGCTGTGTCGCCCTCCGAGGCTACCGCTCAAAACGCCTTGTTTTCCGACCCCGGCAGGTGATGTTTCGCCCGCTGGGCTATCAAAGACCGCAACTTCAAATTGCGTCAGCGGGGGATTCCCAACGAGTGCCGAAAACCACTCTGGCAACATTCGCCTCGTTACACCGTTGCCTCGTTAGACGTTGCCTCGTTTAGCGTCGCGTCTGGCGGTGACGCGGTGGAAGTGAAGTTGCACTTCACGATCGACCACGCGCCGGACGCCTTCGGCCAAGCACGCCGGTTCGTTCTCTTTTTCGCCACGGGCAATGATCGTCTCCAGGTCGGTGCCGGGGTCGACGCTGAAGGTTCGTTGGTTGATCGTTTGATTTCCGGCGTCCAGCTCTGGAATGATGAAGTGGCATGTGGCACCGTAGGTCAACATCCTGGATGCGAACGCGTCATGATAGGGTCGAAACCCGGGAAAGCCCGGAAGCAAGCCGTGGTGCAGATTGATGATTCGACCTCCTGCGAATTGCCAACAGGTGCTGGCCGGCAAGACTCGCATGTACCGCGCCAAAACCACATAGTCGACGTCGTATTGATCAAGCAGTTGAACCATTTCCGCGTCGTCGGCTTTTCCCGTATCGTCACCGATTCGGTGATAAGGGACACCAAACTCATCGGCCAACGTTGACAATTTTTTTCGATTCGACAATACAACGGACGCCTCGGCGGCGATCCTGCCGTCGCGAATGGATTCCAAAATCGCCCGCGGAGTGTGTTCGACGTAGGTACAGCAGATCGCCAGACGGGGTGTTTTTCGATGATCGGGGCTCCAAACCCGGATAGCCAACCCGGTGTGGTCGCCGATTTGCCGCATCGCCGACCGCAGACTCTCGAAATGTTCACGCTCGATCGCGATCCGGCACAACATTGCGAAGAGTTTTTCTTCGTCATGGTCGTACATCTGGATTTCCGCGATCCGAGCCCCCTGGCCGGTGACGTAGTGAATAATTGGGTCGGCCAATCCGACGTTATCGGGCCCGAGTGCAGTGATGACGACTTCCATTAAAATACTCCCTCTGATATCCACATTGTCGCCCGAAATCCGATTTCGGTCCATCCCATCAATGACCGCCGGACTGAGCGATCTGCATCATGAATTTCCCCGCCACTGCTCCTTCCGCCCAAGCCGCGCTGTCACCGCCGATCCGCATGAAGCGAGACCGGGTGCCCAAGGGAGACAATCTTTGCGAACATTGTACCGCGAAGTGTTGTCACTATTTCGCGCTGCCGATCGATCAGCCGAAGGGGCGAAAGGATTTTGACTACATCCGATGGTATTTGTTACACGATCGGGCAACGATCTTTGTGGAAGATCAAAACTGGTATTTACTGGTCTATACGACCTGCAAACACCTGCGAGACGATCACCGTTGCGGAATCTATGAAACGCGTCCTCAGATCTGTCGCGACTACACGACGGACGAGTGTGAATTCGACGACGATTGGTGCTACGAACAGTACTTTGAAACGCCTGAGCAGATCGACGAGTATGCCGACGCCTTATACGGCCCCCAGTTCCCCTCGCCGGATCAAGACGACAAAGACTCCCTGCGCAGTCGACGCCCCAGCGGATTGCCGGTGGTGTTGTAGCAGATCTTGCTGTAACAAATCGCGTTCTAGCAGATACAACTTTTTGCGAAGTCCGCAGGCTTCGTCTCAATCAAAACACACTCGATACTGATGTCACTGATTAAACCTCGAACATTAAATGGATTTCGCGACTACCTGCCTGCGGTGATGATTCCGCGGGAACGCTTGATGGAAACCGCGCGCGGCGTTTTTCGTTCCTTCGGCTTTGCCCCGATCGATACGCCGACACTGGAATATCTGGAGGTCTTGACGGGTAAAGGTAGCGACGAAACCGATCGTCAAATCTATCGATTCGAAGACAACGGCGGACGAGCCGTCGGCATGCGTTTCGACTTGACTGTCCCACTGGCACGCTTCGCGGCGCAACACATCAACGAGCTTGGGACGCCGTTCAAACGGTATCACATTGGACCGGTTTGGCGCGGCGAGCGACCCCAAGCCGGTCGATACCGCGAGTTCGTTCAGTGTGACTTTGACACCATCGGCACTGAAAACGTCATGGCCGATATCGAAACGGTCGCGGTCATCAATCGTCTGCTCAGTTCGATCGGTTTCGATGCATTTACCATCAGCGTCAACAACCGCGCGGTTTTGACGCAACTGTTGCGTCGCCTTGACCTGGCCGACCAAACCGTCGCCGTGCTGCGCTCGTTGGACAAACTTGCCAAGATCGGGCGTGAACGAGTCGCCGAGGAAATGTGTGAATCTGCCGGGATCTCCGCCAACCAGGCCGACCGCGTTTTACAGTTGGCGGAATTGCAAGGTGAAGCCGAAGCGATTTTTGACGCCCTTCCCAACGTCGTCGGATCGGATGACGAGGCACGCGCGGCGATCGACCGATTAAAGGACGTGTTTGACGGTGCTCTCGCCGCCGGAGTTCCTCGCCGCCGGATCAAGATAGACGTGTCGATCGCGAGGGGGCTGGACTATTACACCGGCGTGATCTTCGAAACCACGTTGAACGAATTGCCCTCGATCGGAAGCGTTTGCAGCGGCGGTCGATACGACAATCTGGCCGGTCTGTACACCAAACAGCATTTGCCCGGCATCGGTGCCTCGCTGGGGTTGGATCGGCTTTTGGCCGCAATGGAGTCGTTGAAACTGCTGCCTGATGCCACAACGCCGGCACCCGTGTTCATCGCCTACTTTGACGCCGATCACCGTGACGATTACTTGAAAATGTCGGCAAGACTCAGGGACGCCGGAATCGCCAACGAAATCTATCCCGACGCGAAAAAACTGGGTGTCCAGCTAAAATATGCCGACTCACACGGTTTTCGCGTGGCCATCATCGCCGGGGGGAACGAGTGGGGGGCCGGATGCGTACAAGTCAAAACGTTGGCAACGAAAGATTCGGCCGAAGTTCCGTATTCACACGACCGGCCCGACGAACTGGCCGATCGATTGAAACGGATTCTTGCTGACGAGGTATAGTGGGGGGATGATTTCAACCATCACTTTTCGACCAAAGTGATGGAATCGCCAACGCTAATCTTGCCATGTCTGCCGCCGTCCAGTCTGCCGCCGCCGTTCCACCTGCCGGTTCGCCCCATTCCAGCGCCGCCGACCAATTGATCGATCAACGGATCGAAGAAGCCCGCCGCGCACTTTGGTGGAGTGAACTGACCCGAACGGGATTGAGGGTTGCGATCGGCACCATGTTGGCGCTGCTGGTCTGGCTGGTCATGGACCACTGGTTCTATTCGCCGGGGCCGTTGGTGCGAGTGATTTGTTTCGTCGCATTACTCGTCACGGCTACGCGATTTTTTATTCGACGTGCTTGGCCGGTGATGACGTCAAGTGTGACTCCAGAATATGCCGCCTGGGCGTTGGAACAAGATCATGCCGACTATCGAGAGCAACTGACCAGCTACGTCACACTCAAGCATGACGGCGGGCAACGCGGGGTTCGTTCCCGTGTCGTCCGTGTGATCGGGGCGCGTGCCGCCTCCTTGCTGAAAGCACATGACTCCTTGCCGAATGAAGCGACAGGTACGTTTCGCTGGTGGATCACCGCTGCGATTGTTTTTGCGTTGCTGGCCGCCTACTGCGTCGGATCGCCGAAAAGTTCATTGGCGTCGGCCAAACGCCTGGTCGCCCCGTTGGCTTCGATCGACCCCGCCAAGCGTGTTCAAATAAGCGATGTGCAACCCGGCGACGCCGAAGCGATTGCCGGTCGCGACTTACAGGTCTCGGCAAAGGTCGATGGACTGCGCGACGACGAACCGGTCCTTTGCCGGTGGTTGACCGACGGACCGGGCCATCAATCCCAGTTGGCACTTGACCCCAGTTCGGGTCGGTTTGCCGGAACAATCGCGATTGATCATTCAACCTATGGGGCGGTGCGATACACCATCCAGGCCGGTGACGCTGTCGCGGGACCGTTCCTGCTGAACGTTGAAAATGTGCCCGTCGTGGCGATCGAGAGCGTCTTCTATCAACCACCCGCATATACCCTGCTGAAAGCCCGGACAACAAGCAGTCCCGCGATCTCGGCGATCGATGGCACGAAAGTTCGAATCAACGCCAAAACAAATCGCCCGGTCGCCCGCGCCGAACTGCAATTCAATTCAAAGCCCGTTGGCGAAACAGTCAAAGTTACGGGCGGACGAACACCGATCACCATCGCCGATGATGGCATGACGCTGACGGCCGACGTGACGCTTCGCAGTGCGATCGGCAAGACGGCCTCCGTCGAACTTGAAAACTATCGTATCCGTGTCTGGGATTCCAATGAACAACCCAACCCGGATCCGATCGTCTATCCGATCAAGGTGGTTGCCGATCTGCCGCCCGAAGTCGCGATCGTTGTGCCAAAAAAATCGCCTGTGAAAGTTCCATTGAACGCACAGCAAACCATCGAAGTCCATGCGATGGATGCCGATTTTGAATTGCAGCAAGTGACCCTGCGGATAGAACGCGGAATCAACACGTTGGAAGAGCCCCTGATTTGGACCAAGCCCGTCGGCGGCAGTGGCAGGGGAAACCACGTCGCCGAATACCGTTTCCGGCCGCTCGAACATCTGCTTCGCCCCGGAGATGTCGTCCGCATTTCAGCGACGGCACGCGACAACCGAAGCATTCCGGATGACCCAAAAGTCAAACCGAACGAAGCTACAACCGACCAGATCGAACTCCAAATCACCGAAAACGATCAACAGGTCCCGGAAGACGCAACCGAAAATGACGGCCTGTCACGCCCCGACGATCGCCCGGCCAGTGACACGCAACAATCGAAAGACGGGGCAAGCGGTCAACAAAGCTCCGGCGGCGGAAGTTCCACCGGCGGTGAAGGTGCACAAAGCCAGGGAACTCAGAACCAAAACTCCGGTGGCCAAGGCTCGGGCTCCCAAACCGCCGATCAACAAGACTCCGACAACCAACAAAACAGCGACCAGCATTCCGGTGGCAGCCGTGAATCTGGCGGCAATCCATCCGACACCGATCAATCCACTCCCAACCAAAATAAAGGCCAGACGGGGCAGCAGGACGGGACGACTCCAAACGCAGGCAACGACAAAACAGAAAACAACAACGCCGGTTCAAACGACGCGGGCTCAAACGACAAAGGCCAATCCCCGGCTAACAAATCCACGTCGAACCAGTCGTCCGAAAACCAGTCGTCCGAAAATCAGTCGACCGAAAATCAGTCGACCGGCGATTCGATGAACCAACCATCCGACTCCGGTGCTGAATCGTCTTCCGACAACCCCACGTCGGCCAACAACAAAGGCCAGGATCAATCCGGCAAACCCGCCGGAGGCCAAAGCCGACAAAATGAACCAAATCAACAAGAAGATCCCAGCGCGGAACAAAACCCCGGCGATTCCGAATCATCCTCCGGCGGCGACGCCGCGACCGATGCCAACGGCCAAAATGCAACGGGACGTCAGAACTCCGATGGCGACAAAACCGGAAGCAGCAAGTCGCAACAAGCGGATGCCGAAAAGAACAACGCGGGCCAAAACAACAATCCGAGCCAGAACGGTGATGGATCGCAACAGGATTCCAATACCGATTCATCGCAGTCAGCCCCCAAGCATGACGGCGAAGCGATTGAACGTATGAAGGACTACATCGAAAAGCAAAAACAGAATCAAAACCAAGGCGAACGATCTAACCAGTCGCCCAATCAAGAACAGCAGCGGTCGAACGAATCCACGACGGACAATTCTGATTCTGGCGCCGAAAAAGGTTCCCAAGCAACCGACGAACAGACCGGTGCGAGTGATCAGCAACCAACCGGAGATCAATCTTCCAGCGAAAAGGGCGCCGATAGCGGTGACCCGCAGACCGGTCAATCACGATCCAAGGACGATTCATCCGCCGATGGTGGAACGGATTCGAAAGCCGACACTGGAAACGATGATTCAAAATCCGAACGCGCCGGCCAACGCGATCCGAAAAACGAACGGAACGACTCTTCGTCGGGTGGGTCACCGTCCCAGCAGACGCCTGGCGACCAATCCGGGCAACCCAACGAAAACAGTAAAGATCCAAACTCCACGCAAAATCAGCCGGGTGACGCTTCAAATACACCGCCGGGTTCCGATTCGCCCGCCAACCAAAACGCATCCCAAGGCCAACCCCGATCGCCCAAGTCATCCTCTGGGGGCGCGGGCAACGGCAGTGGGCAGGCACCCCAGGACGGTGACTCCGCCGCCGAGCCGCCTCCACCACCCGACTTAGAATACGCCAAGAAGGCCACCGACATGGTCTTGGATTACCTGGATGAAACACGTGACCAGGTCGACGACGGTTTGTTAAAGGAACTGAATTGGACGGAGCAGGATTTGCAACGGTTCCGAGAACGTTGGGAAAAAGTACGTCAAATGGAACAGCCCGGCGGAGACGCTTCATCTGGCAACGACTTCCAGGATGCCCTGCAGAGTCTGGGCTTGCAACCAAACCACACGCCCAACAAATCGACGCCTCGAACTGCCGACGATCTGCGAAATTTGCGGGACTCCGGCAACCGCCGCAAAGCACCGCCGGCGATTCGGGATGCTTTCGACGCGTTCAGGCGCCGACAGTGATTCGCGAGGCCTTACGGTGCCCCGCCTTCGACCGCCGAGAACTCGGCGAAGACAGGTAAGTGGCTGCTGACCGCTTCGGCCTCGCTAAGATTCAGGTTGTACAGCCTAAGAAAGTCAACCGGTCCGCCACGGCCGATGAATTCATTGGTGCGATTACGGTCGACCAAGATATTGCACGTCTGGTGGCGGCTAAAGATGTCCGTGGTCGTACTGTTGACGGCAGCGACGGCGTCTGTCCCCATGACTCGCGGAATCAGGTAGGAGTCATCCGCCTGGAATAATCCCGCCATGACCACGTCATCTTCTCCACGACCATCGTTGCGTACCGATGAAAAGATTCCGGGCAATAGCGAAACCTCCGTCGGCGCGCGAGCGAGGTTGATCCGAACATTGACTACAGAAAACGTAAACGCCGTTTCGGCAGGCGGTTCCGCGGCGCGAAACCAAGCCACCATCGGATCGTACGTCATCGTGTTTTGTGGATCGTCGACCGTGTAAGTCTGTGACCGATCGATCTGGACACGATTGATATTGAACAAAATCGCCAATTGTTCGGATCGATCCCGCGGCCCCGTCGGTAGGCCGAGAACGAAATCATAGGTTCGGCCGCCTTCGTTCACGGCATCGACCAGTCTTGGAACAAGATCGCGTTCGGCTGCGGTGATTTGCTGCAACGCGATCACATCAAACTTGCGGATCATGCGAACCAGATTCAAGCGACATAGCTCGCTGGAAAGTTTACTCGGGCCGAAACCACTGAGTGCCCAAGACCCGATTCGTAGATTGCGGACATGTTCGGAACGGTCAACCGAACGCGCGACAAACGACGCGGGTGCCGAATAGGCTTGGGCGTCACGTGTCTCGCCCGAGCCGGACGAAACAAACATTAGATCATCTATTGAATCCGTATCGCTCACCTGCTGGTCTAT
>JAGQPO010000623.1 GCA_020426665.1 Planctomycetales bacterium | reverse complement strand
GAAACATGCTAAGCTGGACGGTCTCGAAAGGCTAGACACCAACGGTTGCTGAATTCCTTGTTCTGTAGGCCGCTGCCATTTAGTCACGGCACCTTTACACTTCCGACCGATCTGGTGATAGAAGAGGCCGGACTGGAACTCATCGGCTTGGCCGCCGAGATGGATCTCCTCGAACTCGCCATCACCGGACCTGCGGTGATCGTCGATCTGCAACCGGCACCACCGGCAACCACCCCTTCTGGTCCGAAGACCGCGCCCAGTACGTCCAAGCCGCCAAGCTAGAAATCGGAGAACAAGTCCGCACCCACGCCGGAGACACCAAACAAGTCGTCTCCAAACTCCCCCGACCCGGACCCAAGCCGTCTTCAACCTCGAAGTACATGGGGAACATGTCTATTCTGTCGGGCAGAGCGGTTATCTGGTACACAACTCTTGCGAGACAACTGAATATGCCTACATTCTGACCAAAGACAATGATGTCGTCTACGTTGGCAGTGGAACGTACAAGAGAGCAGTGGGCTCGGACAACCCGCTGAACCGCATGGCAAATGAGAAGTACGCTGGTAACGTAGACCTTGCAAGAGCGGATGGATACGACTTTAAGTACGCAAAGTTGGATTCGGAATTTGAAGCGAGAGGGATGGAACAGAAGCTGATGGATTACTTTGGCGGCCCCACGTATGGAAGAAGTAATGAAACGTGGGGCACCATGAACGAAGCGGATGGCCTGTTAAATAAAGTCGTGAGCTGGAAGTGGAGCAGAGGTGATAAACGCGCGAAACAGTTTAGGGCAGCTTATGCGAATGAAGACCTGTTTGAAAAAACAATGTCAGCATTGTTCGATTGATTGCTGTAGATTCTTGACATGAGCATTTTTGGAATACCGGGCCAGATTTGGAGCCCGACAAGTTTTGGAAGCGTTACGGCTCGCGCTCACGCCTTTTCGGTTGTTCACTCAATGCCGTCCCCACTCTCTCTGGGAGAAGTCGACGCTTCACTTGATTGTGCAATTCGTACCATCGCCCATTCCGCGCTGATTGCGGCGTCAGCAGGTGATCTTGCGCTCCTCGGCGACTGCGGCTTCGCAGTCGAGCACGCTACCTCGAAGACTATGCTCGAAGGGCTTGAACTGAAGGAAATTCATAGCCTTTGCAATAAACTAACCGTAATTGCAAGTGATTCGAAGTTGCGACAGTACTGGATAGAGAGGAAGGGTGCCGACGAATTCACCAACAACGTCGAGCACATTATCCAACAATTGCACCGCTTCCCGAAATGCCGACAATCAAAATTCCCAAGATTTGCGAAGAAAGCAGTGCTTCAGCATGCTGTAGCGGCAGGCGAGAATTTTTTTGACGGACCGACAAATACACTGTCGATTACTCACATGGAACCACTTGATATAATCACTATAGGGAAGTTTCGCGGTGTAGAACGAATTAAGTTTCTGCCATTAACAAATTATGCGGACGCGCATTCGTTTGACTGGTTGGTGCGGTTTTCGGTACAGAACTGGGCAGGCTCGATTAAGGAAATGTGCTTCAGTCGCATCGGAACACTCAGCGGTAGCACGCGTTTTGAGTTCCCGGATGGAATCACGCGGGATTTGAAGATGGTTAATCTTGTGACATTTGAAGCTTCCGGATTTGTCGCAGACGATGAGATAATCGCCAGTATCATTGGTAAGGATCTTTGGACAATCTCGTTAGGTTTTAACCGGTTAACTCCGAGGGTTTTCGACTTGCTCGAGAACGAATGCGAGAACCTCAAACGCTTCAATATCAATCCATCCTTTGAGTGTTCAGATGAGTTTTTTCAGCGCGCTATGACGTATCAGTCAAACCATCGAGAAACGAAAGTCCACATCAATGGGTGGGATCTAAAGAAGTTGAACGCCAACGGAGCATCTTAAAAAGGGTTCTTCCGCAAAATCGGTGGCGAAGAGACGGAAGAAGATGTAAAGGGACGAGAAAAAAGGTCAGGAGCCTTTTGGTTGAATCGGGTAGTATCCTGCGGCGATGTTTAGTGAAGATGATTCTTGGCTCGACGATGTGGATGTGCTGTGGGGCGAAGGCGGCCGGTTGACCGAAGGCGTGGCGAACGTGGCGGCTCGCTCGTTTATCGACGCCGCCGATCAGGTTGCCCGCGAAGTCTCTGAGATGCTGCGGCCGGGGAGGACACGATTTTCATGGCGATTGATTCGGTCTGAGTGCTTTGTCTTACTTCCCATACGATCTCCTTTGAAAATTCAATCTTCATCATGTCAACGACACCCTCACCAGTCGCCGTTCGTCGAATCCAATTCATCGGTCGCAGCATCTTTGTTGTCGGCATGCTTGTCGCCGCCGCGGCATGGCTTTGGCCAACCGCACAGAACACAACGTCACGCCACCGCCAAGCCGATGCTTCAACCGACGAACAGCTTGTCTCACTGACTCACGCCCAACGTGATCGTCAACCGAACAATCCCACCGACCACGCCACCAAACCGATCGAACAGATCACGGTCGGCGAGCGTGTCCTGGCGCGCAACCCGGAAGTCTCGGACGAAGAACGTTCCGGTTGGGTCGAGCCGGATTGGAGTGATTGGCTGCAAGTGTCGCTGGTCATGCCGAAGGACGACGGCAGCGAACTGAAGATCGAACTGTTGCGCAGCGAAGACTGGGTTCGATCGCAATTGGAATTTATCGTCGACGAGAAGGCGGACGCCGAACTCCACTTTGCACCGCGTGTCGCCCCGACGAGTGAGATCGCTGAGCAGGTGTTGTCGGTTCCGCTCTCACCGCTGCGTCCAATCTTTCGCGACGTGGCCATGGCAGACTTGGTGATCGAAGAGGCCGGTTTAGAGCTCGTCGGCTTGGCCGCCGAGATGGACCTTCCCGAACTCGCCATCACCGGACCGGCGGTTGTTATCGATCTGCAGCCTGCGCCGCCTGTCACGCTGGGCCAAGGCCGAGTCGTCACGGCGACCTTTCATCACTCCAGCGGCGACGTCATCGATTTAACCATCGGCGACGCAACTTCCAGCGAAACCATCGGCACCACCGGCAACCACCCCTTCTGGTCCGAAGACCGCCAAGAATACGTCCAAGCCGCAACATTAGAAATCGGAGAGCAAGTCCGAACCCACGCCGGAGACACCAAACGAGTCGTCGACCTGCTACCCAGACCGGGACCACAAGCCGTCTTCAACTTGGAAGTACACGGGGAGCACGTGT
>JAGQPO010000622.1 GCA_020426665.1 Planctomycetales bacterium | reverse complement strand
TGCGTTCACTGTCGCAAGCCATCTTTGCGCCCGGCGGCCAATACGATGTTTCAATCGCGTCCGGCAATCACACCGACGAAGTCGATGCACTTGAGTTTTCCGACCCGGGAATTGTCGGATCGCTGACCGATGGCACGCCGGAATCTTTTACGGAAAAGCAAACGAAACGCTACGGCAGTTTTCACGTGACGGTCGCACCGGACGTCGCGGAAGGACGCTATGAAGTTCGTGCCCATGGACGATTTGGGATCTCGAATCCGCGATCAATCATCATTAGCAAGGCGACTCAGCCCAACGTCCCTGCCCAGTCCGTCCCGGATTCGGCAACGCCGTTGACTCCGGGGACCCTTCAATTCAACCAAGCGGTCTCGCAGTCACGCAATTATTATTCGTTGCCGGTCGTCGCGGGAAACGAGTACTTGATTCGATTGACGACACATGCGATTGATTCGCGAATCCTCCCGTCGTTGTCATTGGTCAACCCAAAAGGACAAACGATTCGAAGCGTGATTGGTACAGATCATTCGGATTTGACCCATGTGTTTGTCGCACAAGAAACCGGTCCGTTAACCATCGTCGTCCACGACGCGTTGTTTCGCGGTGGGGCAGATTATGGTTACGGATTGCAGGTAACCGAATCGATTGACACGG
The DNA here is from genome assembly GCA_020426665.1 of Planctomycetales bacterium. GTDB lineage: Bacteria > Planctomycetota > Planctomycetia > Pirellulales > Pirellulaceae > Stieleria. The sequence continues at coordinate 13,633 of JAGQPO010000622.1, read as the reverse complement.
TGGCAATCGACGGACAATCCGCGATCCACCCCATGTCGATCAGCGTTCCATCGATTCAGCCACAGACGGTTGCGGAGTCGGATGCGGCTGTCACTCTGGTCGTTCCCGGTTCGATCGAGTCGACATTTGATACGCCAACGGATCACGACGAATACATTTGCAATTTAAAGAAAGCAACTCCGGTAACCATCGAAGTGGTTTCAGAGCGACTCGGTCAGCCCACGGACGTTCGCTTTGTCGTCGATCGAGCCGTGGACGACGCGGCGGGGGGCCGAACGTGGCAACGTGTGGCAACGGGCGAAGACGGCCATAACGTTTCAGACTCCGTTATGCGATTGGCGACCAATGATCCGCAATTGAATTTCACACCCCCGGAAGACGGTGATTATCGGATCACTGTTTCGGACATGGATACCGGTCGGTCTTTGGGGGATATCCAGCGATACCAGTTGTCCATTGGACCACCCGTCAACGATTGGCAATTGCTCGCCTATCGCGTGTATCCGCACAAAGACAGTAACACCGCCCGGCCCGCCGGCTCGAATCTGATGCGCGGCGACGCGATGACGATTCGTGTTTTTGCCATTCGAAATCAGATGTCGGCACCGATCAAAGTGACCGCTGCCAATCTTCCGCCCGGATTGTCATGCCGGCCCGCATGGATAGGGTCCAACCAAAACCAAACAGATTTAATCATTACCGCATCGCCTGAAGCAACAACACAGTGGTCCGCGATCGAAGTGCGTGGGGAGAAGGATCCCGGTGGTCAGGCACCAGAAAATCGCATCGCCAAAGTGGCTTGTGTCGTTTGGGAGCAGGACGGTTATCGCCCGACGGCACACACGCGATTGACCGACAATTTAGTAATCGCGTCGACCGCGTTGGACGTTTTCCCAGTCACGATCGATGCTGCATCTGCAGAGCCCATGGTTACGGCAAAAGGAACACAAGTCAAAGTCCCCGTTAAAGTCCAACGCCAAGAAGGCAGCAAAGATGCAATCATCTTGCGTGCCAAAAACCTTCCGCCCGGAGTCAATGCGGGTGACTTGACAATCCCCGCCGACAAATCAGAAGCCGAATGGAATGTCGATGTGACCGGAAACGCCGCTACCGGGACCTATACGTTTTGGGGACAGGGAGAGACAAAGGTTAAATTCGCCGTCAATCCTCAATCGCTGGCCCGCGCGACGGAGCGCCGAGACGAATTGAAAGCGTTGCGTGCCGACGAGAGTCGTGCCGATCAGCACGCAGAAATCGATAAAGCCATCACCGAATCGGAAAAAACGATTGAGACGCTAAAAAAACAGACGGCTGCCAGAGATTTCACCGTCTACGTGCCGTCGACCTTGATCACACTAGTGGTTCAATAAACCGCTGTTCGCCACCCTCTTAAACAACACCCTGCAATGATGCGTTTTTCATCGCTGCTGATGGGCGTTTGCTTGGCCTGTGTCATCGCACTCGCTGCAAAGGCTGAATCAACTTCCCCCGAGGACTCCGTCAGTTATTCGCGGGACATCGTGCCCATCCTGCAACAAAACTGCGTTGCTTGCCACCGCGCGAAACAAGCCGAGGGTGGTTTGTCGCTGGAAACGACTAAGTCGTTACTGGTAGGCGGTGATAGTGGTGCGTTGTGGGAAGGAACGGATCCGGAGTCTAGTCTGCTGTACGCACGCGTGACCGACGAAGATGATCCGATGCCGCCGGATGACAATAACGTCGGTGCGAAGCGTTTGACCCAGCAGCAACTCGCGCTGGTTCGCAAATGGATCACACAAGGTGCGACCATTGATCGACATTCCGACTCGGAGATCGACTGGCAACCGATCCCCGAGACGATTCGAAGCACCTATTCGTTGGCCGTGTCGCCCAGTGATCAAACGGTCGCGATCGGACATGCGAATCGCGTGGAGTTGCTGGACGCCCAAACAGGAAAGAGCGCAGGGGTCTTGGCCGACAACCGTTTGAATCAATCCGGTGTCGCCGATGTCGACGTAGTCCAAGCAATCGCGTTTTCGCCGCTGGGAGATTTGATTGCCACCGGTGGATACCAAACGGTGCGAATTTGGAAACGGCAACCAGAGATGACCGATACGCCGCCGGCACTACAACGGGCCAGCGGTCCGGTCGCGTTGAATCCCGAACGAACAGCCGTGGCCATTGTAAACGCGATCGGCGAGATCGAAGTTTGGGATTTATCGTCTGATCAAAAGTCTTTTTTGATCCCCGCGTCCGCTGCCGCCACTGACCTGGTGTGGAACCAAGCCGAATCCATTGTGGTCGGATACGAGAGTGGTGATTTGGGGATCTACTCAGGTCAAGATGGATCGACGTCGGTCTCGTTGAAGTTGGATCACTCCGTTGCCGAAGTGGACCAAAGTCCCGACGGGCGGTTCATTGCTACGTTGGGCAGCGAAGGACAAGTCCGGTTGTTTGAATCTCATCAACCCAAACAGATCACCTCGTTGGATTCCGTCCAGGACGCCACCTCAATCGCATTCACATCATCCAACGCATTGGCTGTCGGTTCGGCCTCCGGTGTCGCGTTTATCATTGACCCGGCGGCTGACAAAGTCGTTTATCAACTCAATCACGAGTCTCCCGTTCGAACGTTGTCGGCCGGCAGTAAATTTAATCGCATTGCGACCGGTGGCAGCGACGGACGCGCGAAAATTTGGAATCTTGACGACGGAAAACTGATTCACACGCTTGTCGGCGACCTGGAATCACAACTTCGAATCGTTTCACTAGACAATGATGTGACGCGCGAAGAAAGTTGGTTGCAAACTTTGGACAAGAAAACCGAGGAATTGAATAAGTTGCTGGAGACCGAGAACGCGGCGCTCGCAAAAGTGACCGAAGCGCGCGAGGCGGCAAACAAAGCGTTGGCGGAAAAAACAAAATTGCGAGACGATTCGGCGGCGCAAATCACCGCGACGGAAAGCAAAATCGCCGAATCCAACGTCCAAATGAAACAGGCCGAAGAATCCGCAACAGCAGCCGAAGGGTTGATCGCGAAAAGCAAATCACAACTGGAAAAGACGACGGCGGAGCTGCAGCCGCTTGAGAAACTCTCTGCAGACGCCGTTGCCGAGTTGAAAGAGGCTCAGGCAAAAGCCGACGAAGCCATGCGATTACTCTCTGTCGCCAAAGAATCATCGACCGAACTGGCAAATCGCGTCGCGGAAAAAAAAGCCCAGATCCTCGCTGAGCAAAAAATGAACGAGGAAGCTGTCGCAAAACTCACGGCGGCGAAGAAGCTTTCCACCGAGGCGAAGGCAAAGGTGGAGTCCGAAACCGCTGCACTGGAGAAACAAAAGGCTGCGCTGGCGGCGGCTGAAAAAGAAGTGCAAACCAAACAAGCTGATTTGGCAGAACGCGAACAAGCGTTGGTCACCGCGACCAAAACTCGCGATCAAGTCTCGAAAAAAATTCCAGTGCATCAGAATACGATACGGCTGCGAAGAAATGAGTTGAGTGATCTAAAGTTCCGCCGTACGACGTTAACATCCATTCGGGACCATGGGCCATCCGTTTCGTCGATCGCGTTGACCGACGACGAATTGACCGCGGTGGTCGTCGACGTAAACGGTGGCGTCCGCACCTTTGACGCCCAATCGGGAAAACCGATCGGGCGATTCCAATTGCCACAGACAAGTTCATTGGCATTGTCGTCCAACGCGAACATGATCGATGGCGAACGACTGGTGGTTTACAATCGATCGAGCGAACCTCAGGTTATCACGCTGCGACAAGGTTGGTCGCTGCTTCGAACGATCGGCGGCATCGGTTCGGATTTAATCGCCGACCGAGTCACCGCGTTGGACTTTCGCGGCGATGGCGAATCCATCGCAATCGGCAGCGGAACTCCCAGCCGCGACGGACAAGTGATGATCGTCGCGACGGCGACCGGTGAAGTGCTGAGGCGATTTGAGAATATTCACAGCGACTCGGTGCTGGCAGTCCGATTCTCGCCCGACGACCGTGTCCTGGCGACCGCTTCGGCGGACAAGACGATTCGTTTGTTGGACGTTCAGTCGAAAGAAGTAATCGGAGCACTCGATGGGCACACGCACCATGTCCTGTCAATTGCATGGAAGAAAGACGGACGAATGATTGCCAGCGGCAGCGCCGATGGAACCATTAAAACATGGGACGTCGAAACCGGACAACAAATCCGAACCATCGGCGGGTTCCCCGATGAAGTCACTTCCGTCGCCTTTATCGGAGACTCTTCGCGAGTGGTCAGTTCCTGCGCCAATGGCCAGGTGCGCGTCCACGACACGAACAACGGCGGACAGGTCTGGGCGGCGACGGCGCAGGGCGATTTTCTGTTCGCGACAGGTATCACGGCAGGCGGCGCCCGTATCTTTTCCGCCGGGCAAAAGGGCACGGTGAACGTTTGGGAAACCGAAGGTCTGAAAAGCATCGGCACCTGGGAATGAATCCAATCACGTTCACTCTTATACCGACGCGATAGCCCGGTCTGCCGGATAGCAGGCTGGAGGTTTGTTATATTTGTTCGGTCCCGTGACACTCCAGAAGAGCTGTGATTATCGCCGTCCAGCCAACTCATCCTCCATTCCCATTCGGATCTCACAATGACTGAGCCTCAAGAGACGAAACGTCCGTCAATTTCGCGCCGATCCTTTCACAAAGCTGCGGCGACGACCTTTGGCGCGGCGGCGGGATTTCATTTTTTTCCGGCGCTGGCCGACAAGAAACTTGAGAAGCCTACGCTGGCAGGGATCGGTGCCGGCGGCAAAGGTCTGACCGACATTTCCGGTGCCGCCAAAGCAGGCTTTCATGTCGTCTCGCTGGTCGATGTCGTCGACATTCGAAAACTGGGGAACGCTCAAGGTGACAAGAAAGCGCTATCGCGATTGAATAAACTGGAAGGCGCACGCAACGATCACCCCGACGCCGTGTTCTATCGCGACTATCGCGAAATGTTGGCCGAGATGGGTGACAAGGTCGACGCGGTCACCGTTTCCACGCCGGACCACCACCACTTCCATGCCTCGGCGATGGCGATGCTGGCCGGCAAACATGTCTATTGTCAAAAACCGCTGACGCATGGGATCTGGGAAGCCCGAATGCTAAATCAACTTGCGTCCAAAACGGGCGTCAAGACACAGATGGGCAACCAAGCACACGCCAACGACCACATGCGACGCTGTGTTGAATTGATTCGCGCCGGTTTGGTCGGCAAGGTCAAAGAGATTCATGCCTGGACGAATCGTCCCATCTGGCCTCAGGGCTTTGCAGCTCCGCCCGAAGCCGAACCGGTGCCTGATGCGATCGACTGGCAACAATGGTGCGGTCCGGCACCATTCGTCGAATACAGTTCACGGATCGCACCGTTCGCTTGGCGCGGTTGGTGGGACTATGGAACGGGCGCCCTTGGTGACATGGCGTGCCACATCATGGACATGGGCTATTGGGCGATGGATGCCAAAGCGGTCCGCAGTGTGCAAGCGAAACAGGCCGGTGCGACTGACTTGTCACCACCGATCAACTCCGTTTTGACGTGGGAATTCGACGCGACGCCTTATTCCGTGGCCGATGGTTTTTCATATCACTGGTACGACGGGTACATCGATGCAAAATTTGATCGCGAGTCATGGCAACTGATCAAGAACGGCGACGAATACAATCACCCTAGCGAAGACGTTTTGGGCGACGTTGATTTTTCGCAATTCGGCAGCGTGGTCATCGGAGAAGAAGGAAAGCTGTTCTTCAATCGTTCAAAGAACAGCTGGGTACTGGAATCCGGCGCGTCGATTGACGGCTTTCAGTGGCCGTCGGAATCACTGCCCCGCGCCACCGGCCAAAATGCGTATGCCGAGTGGATGGATGCGGTCAAAGGAGACATCGATCAAGCAGCATCGCATTTTGGGCACTCCGGTCCGATGACAGAAATGATCTTGTTAGGCGTCATCGCACAACGAAATCCGGATCAAAAACTGGTCTGGGATCCGGCGCAGATGGAAATCGTAGGCCGCAGCGATTTAAGCAAGTTGGTGCGTCGAGACTATCGTCCCGGTTGGGAATCACCGGTCTGAAGCGGCTGATGCCGTTACATCATTCGTTGAAGGATTTGCCAACACGTCATTTGCATTCTCGGCAAATGAAACGGGCCTTTCCAAAGATTTCCCTTCAAACGTGAACTCAGACTTCCGTCGCGGTGAAGGTAGCCAAACCATTCACCGTGTTGAGGGTCCGGGAAATGGGAATGGGCCCAGTCATGGATCTGTTGGTGCCAATTCGCATACTTCTGCTCGCCGGTCAATTGGTATGCCATCAAGGTTGCGATGATCGCCTCGTTTTGTGGCCACCAAAATTTCATGTCGTGCCAATACTCCTGGACCGGCACCCCCTTCAGATCAACGAAATAAAGAATCCCACCGTATTGTTCGTCCCAGCCTCTCTGCCAACTCCAATCAAGCATCCGGCATCCCATTTCGATCAACTGTCGGTCGTTTCGAATCTGGCCTTCCAACATCACGAACCAGGCGCCTTCGATCGCGTGGCCGGGGTTCAATGTTCGGCCGTCGAAATGATCGATGATTTCGCCGTCCGCTGAAACCGTCTCCATCACGCAGCCAAGGTCCGGTTTCAGATGATCGCGGCGGATCGTTTCGATGCTTCGGTCAATGCACTCGTTTGCCTCGGACAATCCGATCGAATCGCGTAACTGCTGCGCCGTTACAACGTTGATCATCGGGAAACCGATGCCCTTCATGGGTCGCGTGTCGGTAAACTTGGCCGCGGCGCCGTTGGGATTCAAGTGATGATCGATAAACGCTTGATACGCCGAACGTGCTTTGTCCGCGTACGCCTGTTGCCCGGTTGCCTGGAATAATTCTCCGTAGGCGATTGCCGCAAAGCTTTCGGAAAACGCATAACGGCGTTTGCGAATGGGCCGGCCGTCACGAGTGACGTGAAACCACATCCGACCGTCCGTCGGATCATAGCAATATTTGTCCAGGAACTCGGCTCCGCCAATGGCCAAATCCAGCCACTCATCGCGCGGTTCGACATTGTTGTAAAGTTCGCCCAGCAGCCACGTGAACCGGGCTTGTTGCCAAACTCCTTTGTCTGTGTCGATGACGGTTCCGTCACGATCGAGCGACGTCATAAATCCGCCGTGAATGCGATCGACACTGTGTCGAATCCAGAACGGTAACGTGTCACCCAGCAATCCATCGCGATACGTTGCGGCAAGAGACTTTACGTGTTCCGAATTCATGTTTTCCAATCAATCTTGGGTGTTGAAGCCGTTGCAGTTTCGGCGCCTTCGCCAGTACTTCGTCAACTCATGACTTGGGGGTTGGGACCGTAGCAGAAGTCGTCGAGACTTTCGGCGTTTCCTGATTCGGAGCGAAACTCTTGACGCGTTCTGCTATCCTAAAATCGACTTAGAACGAAGCATTAGGAGCGAGAATCGTCCTTGCCGAGGGTTAGTTGAAAGTAGGCGACATCCAGCCAGCGGTCAAATTTACGGCCGACCTCGGTGAATCGTGCGACTTCAACAAATCCAAGTGAATGATGTAATGCCATGCTGGCCTGTTGTTCGGTACAGACACCCCCGATCAACACATGGAATCCGAGTGCCTTGGCTCGTTGGATCAAATCCATCACGAGCTTTCGACCGATTCCACGTCGGTGCCAGCGATGATCGATATACACCGATATCTCCGCCGTCCCTGAGTATGCCGGCCGTGGGTGCCACTGGGTCAGCGAAGCCCACGCAACCACGGTTCCATCATCACAGTAGACGGTGACCGGGTGACGATCATCGTGTGCCCGAAACCATGCCAATCGATCGTCCCTTGTCTCTGGATCAAGGTGGAATGTACATGTCGACGAAAGGACGTAGTGGTTGTAGATCTCGCTGATCGCATCAACGTCGGATTCATTGGCAAGTCGCAAAGACGTATCCATGAATTAATCTCAGGAACAAAAACAAAAGCCGTCACATTCACCATCCAGGCGAATGCGCTGTATTCGACCGATTCACCAAATGTTAGGTTATAAAGTCGTTATCAAAATGCAGCCGACCGCGGAGAAACGATGATTGAAAAAACGGACAGGGACTCATTGTTAAAAGACGAATACTTGCACATCCAGTCGGTAATCGAAAGTTTTGACGGGCGGATGCTGACGATCAAGGCGTGGAGCGTCAGTTTTTCGCTGGCTGCACTTGGTGGCGCGTTCGCCGCCCACGTTGCGGAAGTTCTGCTGATTGCCAGTTTGAGCGCATTCATGTTTTGGTTGATCGAAGGATTTTGGAAAACCTTTCAATATGCGCACTACAATCGGTCGGTCAAAATCGAAGAATACTTTGCCGGAACAGGGGAGGATTTGGTGCCAATGCAAATTGGATCAAGTTGGCTGGTCCAGTGGAAACGTGGCGGACGGGCAAGATTGGTCCGCATCATGACGTGGCCGCACGTCTATTTGCCCCACGGAGCTGTTTTTGCACTCGGAATACTACTGTATTGCCTCTGCGTGATCGGTTTGATCACGGTTTGATACGTCTTGTGACATTAGAGGCGATGTCAAAACTCTTCGATAATCTCGTTTCCTTGCCTTGTCCCTAACGCATCGTAAACTTCGGCATCAATATTTTCGGTGATCGCTCGTACCGATCCATCCATTAAAGCGAACTGACAAAGGCCTTTGTGGGGCGCCGCCAAACCTTTGTCGTCTCCGTCGACCTGGTTGGGTCGGTATTGCGTTTCGAACAACACCATATGCCCGTGGTCGTCCGCCACGTCATCGACATCACGAATCGCGGCCACCCAGGTGTTTTCGAAAACGGTGTGTCCACCGGCCGTTGTATGCCTTTGTGGAATCGGGCCATTGTGGCGTTCACCGATTGCCAGAGTGTTTGATAATCCGTCCAAAATCGCTGCGACGCGAGTCCGGCTGTTTCGGTAGAACACGCCTCGGCTTTTCGTCGGAGTGTCATCCAAATTCGTCACGGCATCGGCCGGCCCCCAATTCGCTGCATAACTGGCAGCGGCGTACCGTTCGACCGGCACGGATGTGTCGTCGCGCATGACGTACGCGTCGCCGGAATACGTATCGCTGGGACACAGGAAAACTTCCAGTGACTTTTCCCTGGCATCCAAGTTTTCCGGCGCCCACATCGGGCGGTTGTAATCGAACAGGATTGCGACTTGAGATTGTTCAATCTGGGGCAAGATCGCAGCACCCCAACCGAGCCCCATATGGTTTGCTTGGCTGAGCGAAGAGCCCTGTGGTCCCAGCTTGTGCAAATATCCCGATGGATAGACCTTGAAGCTCGACTCGTAGTTATGAAGCCCCAACGCCAATTGTTTCAGGTTATTTTGGCAAGACATTCGCCTAGCCGCCTCGCGAGCCGCTTGAACCGCCGGCAAAAGCAAGCCAACAAGAATGCCAATGATGGCGATGACAACCAGCAATTCCACCAATGTAAATGCAGAGCGACGATTGTTATTAATCTTCATGGCCAGGCCAAATGAAAAACGTGCAGTATGACAATTGAAACGGTCGGGTATTCGTACGCGATCGCGATTATTCCACAACCGACTCCAATTCTCCGTTTCGAATCTGCAGGCTCTCCCGCACCCGAAACTGATGACCGTTGGAGCTAAAGTGAATGCCATTGAGCGTAGTCACAGAGTTGTCCGATTCAATGTCCTTTGACACCTCGGTCGGAATCAAGGCGGAAAAACTCATTGAGGCTTCGTCGAATTCAAATTCCAGTACCCAACGACGGCCATTGAAGTCAAATTCCATTGTCCACTCGTCGGTACCCGTTTCCCAAACAGCCCACCCGCCTTCATGAGTTTCCGACAGGCAGTAAATCGAGAGTCGATTTGGCCGATTGAGAACAAACTCCAGATGCGGACCTTCGGGAACCGATTCAGGTTCGGGTGCTGAGGATTGAGTCGATTCAACGCTGCCGTCCGCAACGGTTGATTGCGAATCAAGAGCCTGCAAGCTTAAAACAACTCCGTCGTGAGGGGGTGGTACATGACGATGGCCGTGAGCGTGAATGTGCTCATGGATTCCCTCGAAACCGTCCGGATGCGAATGATCATGCCGGTGCAAAACACCATGGATGTGTCGATGGTCATGAATCAAATCCGACTGCGTATCGGTTGACGTCGTCGGCATCGGCGGCGACTGTTTTTCACAGCCGATGAACCCGATCAAACCAAACAGCATGGCGATCGCACGTACCGCTGTTGAGTCGTACCGTCGAGGGTGGTTTTCTTTGGATCCGATGCCGTTTTTCTCAGGCAAATTGAATTCCACCGCGACATCTCCGATGATGTGTTCGCTCCCCAGTTCCGCAGTAAGATCGTAGTGCAGATTGTTGGTCTGATCAACAGACTGTTTTGTCAGCTACGTGCCGATCCATTCCATTTCGGCCGTTGTCTCTCTTAGTGCTTCGTGACCTGTTGAATCAGCTTTTCTACCTCCTGGCGGTCGTTGGGCGGTAGGACTTCGACCAATCCCTGCAAGTATTCAATGGTCGGCTGGCGGGGTCGAAGTTTCAATATTTGAATACCGATTTCGTTGGTGCGTCGCGAACTGCCTTTTCGCACGTAAGTTGCCAGTTCGATTGCGATCAGCCGGGCAGCTTCGGAGTCGTCCGAGTCGACCAGGATCTGTAGCTGCCGTTCGACTTCCGCGTCGATGTTGTCGCCGGCGGACCGGATCGCTTCTTGTGCGTCAAGCAACACCTGTGGAATCGGATTGCCCTGCAGCGTGCGCCGAGTGGGAATCGTGAATGACAACTCGCGAAGATTCGCCGGACGGTCGATCAGATCATTCATTAAGGGCAGCGCATCTTTCCAATGAAACTGGCGGCAGGCTCGGCACGACTCGTAAACACGTTGGTGTCGTCGCAGCATGTCGAAATAGGCTTCTTTTGCGGCCGGTCGGAACGGTTGGTGGACCAACGCATAGGCCGCAGCCGTGCGAACATCGTCTTGTGCGGATCGGTACAGATTCAACATCAGCTGTGTCGACTTATCCGTTTGAATGTAGCGAAGGCTGGCGATCAGTTTTAAAGTCGCATTGGGATCGTTCGAGTTTGCAACGGCATTCTCAATGGCCACAACGGCGGCATCGCCAAAATGTGCGACCGCGGACTGACATGAGTTGGCGGTCATGGTATTGGTGTCTTCCACCTGGATGCCGTCGATCAGCAGACCAATGCGATCTTCGCCGCCGGTCAGCTTTAACTTTTCACGTACAAACTCCTGTCCAAACAACGTGCCACGGGTGTACCAAACGAATCCCTGTCCCTCGCCCATGCACACGTCGCGAGTGAAAAATGGACTGTTACTCTTTTGCCACGGAATCTTTGACGCCAGGTTCGTGGCAACGGGCTTCGGATCGGCCGGAATCAACACGAATTCCCAATCCTCGTGCTTCATTTCGAATGGGCCGGTGTCTTCATTGAATTCTGCTTTCTGTTGCGGCGGACTGGTGTATTCCTTCCAGGTGCGGCGCAGAGTGATTCGATAACCGACAAAGCCGTCTACAATGACAGTCGGTTGCTGGTCGACCGACCGCAGCGTCCACGTCGGCTGGCCGGCCGCCGTTAACAGGCGTGCAACCGCTTTGTCAATCGTAGTCGCCGCCGAGGTTCGACTCGAACCCTTCGCGGAAGTCACTTGCGGCGGCGCCATGACGGCCAGCGAATCAAGGCGACGTGCGCGTTTCGGAAGAGGTTCAAAGGGCAATTCGAGAAATGCCTCTCGCTCCGTATCAACAAGGCGGTCCGTGACCCAATCTTGTCGAGCCTTCCATTCCGTTTGATGCAACGCGGTAAATCGCGTTGACAGAGCGTTCATCATCGATTCGTGCCTTGCCGTAAATTCGCGTGAGAGACCGTTCTCCTGAATGCCTTCTAATGCGACCGAATCCAAATAATTGTGGATCACGTGATACAAGCTGTTTCCGATCGGCTCCAAAATTTTGGTGTTTCCAGGAACGTTTGGCGATTCGGATTTTTTCCCGGATGCACCGGTTTGTTGCTTAGCAAACAGACTTTCTGTGCTGGCAACTTGTTCGTCCAGGATTGCAACCAGTCGCTTCCGATCCACTTCGGAGAGGATGTGATGTCCGCGAGGGTGAAAGAATTCGAGCCGAAAACCATCAAAGATGCCGGCGGCGGTCGTGACCAGGGACTCGCTGGCCCACACGGGAATGATGTCGCCTTTGGTTTCCAGTCGCCTGCAAAGGTCTTTCATCAATTGGTCGTACGCATCAAGGTTGCCGCGCCAAACTTTTTCATCGGGCCATTGGTGATCGGCAAGTCGCAGAAGGCTTCGAGCGTTGTTGAAATAATTCAGGGTGACGACCGCGTCTTTCATTTCAGCCGTCAAATACTGGTCATTGTCCAGGTTCTTTTGCAATTGATAAACACGACGCGCGACATATCGATCCAGGTCATCTCGGATGTAATCAGGAACCTCTTCCCGGGTCTTCGTCCACGCCTCCAGAAACTCGGCGGCCATCAATTTGCAGTCGTCGCCCGCCCATGAGTAGCGGGCGATCAATTTGGCGATGCCCCACGATTTTCCGACTTGTTCATCGGTTGCCAATTCGGGAAATCCGGAAAACTGAATCGCCGCCCTTGGCGAATCATCGGCTGTGCCACGGGCGAGACTGGCTTGCGCAAGAGAATTGTCATGAACGCCGCGGCGGTCGAGATCGTCAGCAACAACCATCGCTGCCAGGGCCGCCCACTGTTGCACCTGTTTATCGTCCGCAATCTCTCGGATCGAATCCAGCAACGTCTTGACCGCAGTGGGATCACGGGAGTACTTGATTTCATCGGTGATACGACCCGTCAAGGCCTGACGGCTGCGGGCAAGTTCCGTTGCAAGGAATCCTCGCTTTTTTGCCGCCGTGTCCAGCTTCATTCCGCCGGGCATGGACGCATCGTCGATGCAGTGACCGTTATGATTAATTTCCGGCACACTTGCTGCAATCATCTGGTCGGTGCGAGTGAACAACCATCGATATGACTCTGCCAAACGCAATGCTCGGTCTGCTGGTTCGCCACCCAGAGTTCCATACACCGTCGCTGTATTCAGCGTCTCGCGAGAAATTAAATCACCACCGATCGCATGAACCCTCTGAAACGCTTTGGCAGCCAATGTTACGTCCGCCGACTCGCCACGGTCGACATCGAAGTTGTAGGCAGCCAGTGACCCGATTCGCCACCATGCGAATACCTGTTGCCCCTTCGTCAACCCCGGCTGCTCGACGAACTGTTTCCATGTCTTAATCGCCCGCAGCTGATTGACCGATTCCTGTGGCTCCGTGACATACAACGGGTCCAATTGCATCGCACGTCGTAAAGAGGAAATTTTGTTTGTGCTCTCTGAGACTGTCGCCGAGTCAGATGCGGTTGCCGGAGGAACGAAAGGACTGGCGATGGCTGCGAACCACAGACCGCATCCCAAAACGGATACTGCAAGCAGCAGAACCGAATAGAAACCGCCGTTTGATCCCCGTCGGACCGGAGGATGAGTGAGCAAACGGATTCGATCGACCAGCCTTCCGCCGCCCGCCGAAAGCGCGGGATGGGGCACGGCAGACATTCCGCGAGATT
>JAGQPO010000621.1 GCA_020426665.1 Planctomycetales bacterium | reverse complement strand
GCAGGAAGTACAGCTTGGCGCGTCGCACGATGCCGCTTCGTTTGACTTCGACTTTCTCGATACGCGGGCTGTGAATTGGGAACTTACGTTCCACCCCTTCGCCGGCGACGATTCGACGGACGGTGAACATTTCTTTAGATCCGCTGCCGGAGATCGCGATCACGACACCGGTAAAGACCTGGATTCGTTCCTTGTTGCCTTCGAGAATTCTCAAGTGAACATCGACGGTATCGCCGATTTCGAATTGCGGCGGGTTTTCTTTGATGGAGGACTTTTCGACCTTGTCCAGGATTGCTCGGCTCATCGTATTACTCTCTTCGCTATCAGGCGTTCGAATTCGGTGAATTCGTGAACGTGGTTTTTTCAGATTTGGTGGTTATCACGGATCGAGCAAATCTGCTCGGCGCTGCTGGGTTTTGATGCGACTTTGCTCGGCGCGCCAAGCTGCGATCGCTTCGTGGTTTCCGCCCAGCAGAACTTCCGGGACGGTGTGTCCCCGAAATTCTCTTGGTCGCGTGTACTGTGGAAATTCCAGCAACCGATTTCCGCGGCTGAATGAATCATCCACACTACTGTTTTCGTCACCGAGGACACCGGGCAATAAACGCACGACGCCATCGATGATTGTCATCGCCGCGACCTCGCCTCCGTTTAAGACAAAGTCACCGACGCTCACTTCTTCGGGTTGCAGGATGTCGACCACTCGTTGGTCGAATCCTTCGTACCGACCACACAGCAACATGACTCGTTTGCTGAGGGCCAGATCTTCTGCCATCGGTTGATCAAAGCGTTTGCCCTGGGGCGTCAGTAAGATCATTCGCGGTGGCTCTTGGGCCATCTGTTGGACGTCTTCCACACATGGAACCGTTACATCAACTTGCAACAGCATCCCGGGGCCTCCACCAAACGGCCGGTCATCCACTTTGCGGTGCGGTGTGTCGGCGGCCCAGTCTCGCAAATCATGCCGATGAATTTCGACCAACCCTTTGTTGATCGCCTTTTCCAGCAAGCTTTGTGTCAGGTAACCGTCGAAAATCGCGGGAAACAGGGTGACGATGTCAAACCGCACTCGTGAAGTCTCCCGAAATCAACCTCGCCCGCAGGCGTAAACCATTCAGCGCCGCCGATTTCACTCGGCTGCGGCTTCCGTCTCGGCAACTGCTTCACCCTCGGCCGCAGCTTCTTCGGCGGCGGGTTCTTCGGCAGGTGCTTCTTGTACGACCGGCTTGGGTGGTGGAACAGGAGCAGGTGTGTACTCCTTTCGCTTTCCGAGACGCTCGAGGGCTTCTTGTTGTGCGGCCAAATGGGTGCCGTCGGTGCCGTACTTTTTGATCAGCACGGCGACCTTTTCACTTGGTTGGGCGCCAACGCTGAGCCAATGATCGACACGATCACTTTTCAATTGGACGCGGGCATCGGTTTCGGGGCACATCGGGTCGTAATAACCCAACTCTTCAATCACCCGACCGTCACGCGGAGACCGCTGGTCCATCGCGCATACTCGGAAGAAAGGTCGGTGGGCGCGACCCATCTTTTTCAGACGGATTCGAACTGACATTTCAAACTCACTCCAGGAAAAAAACAGTTTATGTCGTTAGGTGTTATTTCTTATCGCTTACTTCGTTTCATCTGACGCTTCATTTTTTCGCGTTGCTTTTTCTGCTTCGCCCGTTCGGCGCTCGATAAACGTTTTCCAGTACTCTTTTTGACTCGCATGCCGTCCAGGCTTCCGTCGCCGCTGGTCATGGCGCCTTGCAATTGTTTCAGCATCTTTGCCCGGTCCATCGTCGACCCGCCGGCCATGCCCTGCATCAAGGGTTTCATGATGTCGAACTGTTTGACCAACTGGCTGATGACCGGCGTTTGAACCCCGGCGCCTTTGGCGATTCTGGTTCGTCGGGCGGCATCAATGATCTTCGGATTCTTGCGTTCGGCCGCGGTCATGCTGTTGATCGCGCCGATGGTTTGGCGGATTCCGCCGGCAGCTTCCTCGCTTTCCAGTGCCTCCTTGAACTGGCCCATCCCGGGCATCAAGCTCATCATTCGGCCCATCAAGCCTGGCTTGCTGACCTTTTCCATCATGTTCTTGAAATCGTCCAGCGTGAAGTCACCGGAGGCCATCTTGGCTTCCAATTCCTCACGCTCTTTTTCGTCGACGATTCGGTGGGCGGCTGCAGCGGCGGCGACAATGTCGCCCATCTGCAAAATTCGGCCCGCCATGCCTTCGGGTCGGAACGGTTCGAGAGCGTCTAAATGCTCGCCGGTTCCGATGAATTTGATTGGTACGCCGGTGACATGTTTGACCGACAGCAACGCCCCGCCACGGGCATCACCATCCAATTTAGTCATGATGACGCCGTCCAATTCCAGCGCCTTGTTAAAGGCGTCGGCACTGTTGACGGCATCTTGCCCGGTCATCCCGTCGACGACCAGATAAACTTGATCGGGGCTGACTTTCTTGTCAATCCTGGCCAGTTCGGCCATCAATTCTTCATCGATCGCCAACCGACCGGCGGTGTCCAGGATCACTACACGTGAACCCTCGGCGACCGCCTTGGCAACACCGTTTTTACATACTTCGACCGGGTTTTTGTTCCCCGGCTCGGTGTAGACCGGCACGCCCAATTGCTCGCCGATGACTTTTAATTGTTCGATCGCAGCGGGACGCTGAAGGTCGGCCGCGACCAACGTCGGCTTGATCTTTTGTTCGACCAACAACTGCGACAGCTTTCCGCAGGTCGTCGTTTTTCCACTTCCCTGCAATCCGCACAACATGATGATCGTCGGGCCATCTTTCTTCAGATGGATGGACGGATCAACCGGACCCAGAATCGCCACCAACTGCTCGTGGACGATCCGCACCAATTCCTCTTCCGGCCGCAGACTTAGCAGAACCTTTCTGCCAAGTGCCTGCTCCGTCACGTGACCCATGAATTCCTGGACAACCGGGTAACTGACGTCGGCTTCCAGCAGAGACCGTTGAACGATCTCCAACCCATCGCGCATATTGCTTTCGGTCAGCTTGCCCTTGCCGCGCAAGCTTTTGAATGCCGATTGCAATCCGTCTGAAAGGGAGTCGAACACGCTAAAACAGGAATGTTTTGAGGAAAACAGGCAAATTCCAACGCCGCGGACGCACCCCAGGGGCGCACCGATAGCGGTCGCGGGAAAGCCCGGCAGTTTACGAGGGGCAGTGCCATTTTGTAAATGGAGAAAGCCCCTACTTTGCCAGTGGTTTCGCAGGTTCGGCCAGACCCGACACCTCCAGCACCCACTCTAACGGCTCCGCAGCAGACACCAACGCGGTGTGGTTCAGCGGGAAAGTCTTCGTAGACGCCGGATTCGGCAGTCCCAACGCACTTTGTACCGTCACCGCTCCGTCCCCCAACCCCCCATGCAGCTCGTCGGCCGCAAGCAATTTGTCGATCCGTGATGCGTAGCTGGTTGAAACTGCCAGCCGCGCCAATTCCCGTGGCAGCTTGGCGATCAACTGGTCTCGTTGCGAATCGCTGAGAAAACTTTTCGTGCCGGCCGCCAGATGAAACCGAATCCCCGTCGGGCGATTTCTGGCGTGCAGCTGAATGAGGAATCGACTGTCGGGCTTTAACGCGACCGCCGCTTCACCACGGCCGTCGGCAATCGTATTGAGTGCTCCGGGGGTACCGCTGGCCAACCGATACACGACATCAAATAATTCCAGCTCGTCATGGAATTCGGCAAGGGCCGATCCCAGAAACGGAGTTCCCAACGCAAAAACATTTCTAACATGCCGGGCCGGAAAGCCATCCTCCGTCACTGCCCAGGTGGAAATCAGACCGCCCAACGAGTGCGCGACAAGGTGGATATTGGTGTCGGGATGTTTGTCGGTGAAGGCCGTCAATTGCTCGGCGAGCCGCCGCCCGATCTCGTCCGGGGGGCCGTCATTGGGATAATCAAAACGCATCGACGCGATTTCACGTTCCTGCAACATCTCGGCTGCGGCGGCAAACGTCGCCTGGCCGCCTTCGAGCCCGTGGACAAACAATACCACGTCGTCCGCGCTGTCGATTGCGTCGATGCCGATCAATCGCGGCGGAGCGAGTTGTTTCATCAAGTCCCACTTCGTCGTCCGTTTCAACTGGATCGTTAATTCGCGATCGGTCAACGTGAATTCGATTTTGCCGACCAGCTCCAGTGCGACCAAGCCGATGCGATCTTGATTGCCGAACTCGCGCCAAACCGGTTCGTCGTCATCGCGGCCGCCCATTGCCGACCTTAATTTGTTTTCATCGTATCGTCCGTCAACCAACGGCAAACGTATCGTGACCGAATCGTTCTGATTGGGTTTGTTTTGAACGGCTTCCTGGGCGTTTCCCGAGGTGCAACAACTGGCGATCGCAACTGCCATGATCGATGACGCGACACGCAATCGGCGAATCCCCAGGCGTGTCGATTGCATGCACAGCACGGTCCACGATGTCAAAAAACAAAACGCGGAAATCACCGCAAGCGATGCCGCCGCCGCCCAGCCGACTGACGACGATTGGTCCGGCGGGTCTGTGGTCACCGCAAACGATCGAAGCCACCGGTCGCCGTATCGTGATAGCGTCGCGTAAGACAGCAACGAGGTTGCCCAGAGTGGTTTCTGTTGGTCCATGTCGTCTTCCCAATCGTCCATTTCGTCGTCGACGTACTCCGCCTCGTCGCCCGCAAACACCGTCAGCTGTTGATAATCTGCAAGCGGCTCGTAGGCGTCGGGATCGGAGACGGCAAACGGGGCGCTGAACAGGATTTGAAACATCATGATGACGGGCAGGACCGCGGTTGCCGTCAACGGTGCACGACCCGCGATCGCAGAAACCATTAACCCCATCAATGTCGCCGCAACCGAGACCGTTATCAAACAGACCGCCACACCGGGCAACTGCGTCACCCGTTCGTCCACGAAAAATGAACGTGACAGCCACGCTTCGCGAACAAGGTATAACAAGATCGCAAAGACCAGCGTTTGCAAGATGCCGGCAATTGCCAGCACGATGGACTTGGCCAACAGGATGCCGCCCCATGTCAGGCCGTGCGACCGTTCGTAATCGTACACTTCGCGCTGTCGCGTGATCGACAGATGACTGCCGCTAGCCGACATCCAGATCACCGACACGACGGCCAGGAAACCGAGGCGAGTGATCGGCGCCATCTCGCCATAAAGTCCGTCCGAGACGTCACGATTGGGATCCGATGGAACACTGATCGCGACCGCCATCGCAAATAATAGTGGAACCAAAAACATTCCTATCGTCAGGTGCGGAACACGGATCGGCCCGATCGAAAAACGGTCCAGTTTGGGAGAGGTCAGTTTTTGTCGTTCGCGACGAATCAGAATCGGTAAACGTCGCGCCGACGACATCCACGAGCTGACGTCTTTGGGATCGTCAATCAAATCAATTTCGTCGCCGCGTTTCATGACGTTGTCACGATTCGCTTTGAACGCATCGTCATCCGCCTGCGGCTGTACCGTAGGGCTTCGCTCGTCGATCGCTCCGCCCTCCGGCGTGGTCCGCATTTCGATCACTCGGTCGAAGGAATCCAAGACATGTCGATGATGCGTGACGGCGACAATCGTGGCGCCGCGGACGGCCAGTGATCGCAACAACGCTATCACTTCGTCGGCGGTCTTATGATCCAACCCACTGTCGGGTTCATCCAGAACAATCACGCCGGCGCCGGACAGCAGGGCGCCGGCGATTCGAAATCGCCGCAACTGTCCTCCGCTCAATTCGCCGGGGAACTTCGTTTTCGAATTCGGCGGCAAGCCTACCGAATCTAAGACCGCATCGATTTCGAATGGCAGCACGTCATGCCGATACAGCTGGCCGATCGACCGCAACGCATCCCCCAGTCTCAAATCGTCGTGAACCAGGTCGCGTTGCGGAACAAAGAACACTCGGCCGGCGGTCTCGATACCGTCGGCCAACCCGCTGCCGTCGCGGATTGTTTCCAGCAACGTCGATTTGCCGCATCCGCTCGGCCCGACCAGTGCGGTCATTTCTCCGCGCCGGATTTTCAGCCGCGTTCGTGTCAATCGACCTTGGACTTCGGCGTCGACCGTAAGATCAAAACCGGCGATCGGAGCAACAGGCGCCAGCACCTGCTTTGACAGGCCATATTGCCAGGCCAGCGGGCCGACCTGGACGACGGCGCCGTCGGTCAGTCTGGCAAATCGTTTTCGGTCGCCATCGACGAACACGCACGATCGAGTTGCCGACAGGTCGACCAACCAGATGTACGGATCCGATGGGTCGGCCACATCGTTTCTCAGTAACGCCACATGCCGCTGGTCCAATCCGCGATGCCGAATCGTTTGGATCGCCAAGCCGTCGCGCGCATATCCGTCTTTGTCAGAGTCGTCCTTTGGTGCGTCACCACGTCCGACGATGATGCCGAGATGCTCGGCCAACCGAATCACGCCGCCGGCGTTTTGATACTCGATCGGCGGACGCGCCGTCTGTTCAATCTCCGCTGCGGATTGCACAGCCGAATGCGCTGCCGGTTCGCCAGTCTGCTCGATCAGGCGGCGGTACACGGCAACCGGAAAGCCACAATTCGAGCAACTCCCCTGCCCTGCCCCGACCGGCGCGGCACAATTCGGGCATGGATCGCCGCTATCGGTCATTTTTCGAAATCAACTTGGCTTCGTATCGAAAATCGGTCTGAACATCACGCTGCCACTTGGTTCCGAACAGCAGGTGGTTCTTGCTTTTCACGTTGGCTTGGATGTCACAGGTCCCATTTGCCTGTAAGACCAGATAATCCTGTTTGCCGTAGAAAACACGTCCTTGAATGCCTCGGATTTTCGCGTCGTACTTCTTGGCGTTTTGATCCAGCGACATGGTCAGGTCGCCACTTTGAATGGCCAGTTGCCGACAGGTTTGCGAGTCATAGTCTTCGTCACGAAGGTATTTCATTTTCATCGATCCTTCCGACTGGCCGCCCTGCTGGTGGACCATCATTCCGCTAGCGTTCTTGGCATCGATAACCCAGGTGTCGCCGACGGGGCGATCGACGTTGTCCATCACGTAATAATCCAGTAGCGGATCGGCAGCTTCGGCCCACCGCCGAATGTCATCCAGTTTGACTGTGACCGGACCGTCGGTCTGACGCACCCGAGTGATACCCAGTCCGTTGGACCAGACAACTTCGAATGTGCATCCGGAATACTGCGCGGGGTCTTCGACCAATTGGGCTTCGTCGATTTGCGTCAGCCGTTCGACGTCAAAACCACTGGCCTCCGCCAGTCGCGTCAACGCTTTCTCGTATCGCGGGTCCACCTTGCCGTAGGTCACGATTAATTTGTAGGCGACGTCCGCCGGCGGCAGCGCCGTTCGCGTGACATCGAGCAATTGTTCCATGCCGATTTTCAAAATCGGCGACGCTTCGCTGAAGTCGGCGACGCGGAGCCGTTTTTCGCTTGTGATACGTTGTTGTGACGCTTCCAAGACTTGAATTTGGAAAGTCACGTCGCCAAATTCATTGGACAGCACGCTGGTCTTGCTGGAGTACCGGTTCGTGTAGACCACGTTGGTTCGACCTTCGATGCCCCAGTTTTCATTGACCGCCAATCCGCGGATTCGCAGAACTTTGGATGCCGCCCATGATTTGCCGACAGGATAGCGGCGCAGCAGTTCGCGAGCGTCAATTTTGCTCCGCGACGGCGACGAAGGCTTTTCCGCACCCATCGACAACCACTCGCTAGGGTCGATCGCAAAAGTCGACGACGACACAATCAAACTGATCAAGCAACAAAGCAACAAACGCATCGAAATTTCTCTCCAAAGATTCGCTGAATCTCAAATCTCAAATCAACAAAACACAACGATCACTTGCCTTCATCCTTAAGCCTTGCACCCTAGTCCAACCCAAAGGGCAGATCGTCGATGGGGTCGACGATTCTTTTCTGTGCGGTTGTCGGTTGTGCCGCCGCCGATTCTGACGGCGTCGCCGATTCGCCGGAATCTAGTCTTGTCGGCGGCCCCA
>JAGQPO010000620.1 GCA_020426665.1 Planctomycetales bacterium | reverse complement strand
CGAAGGAGTGATTCAAATTCGCAAGGAGTAGTTGCCATAGTTAAATTCTGGCCCGAACTGTTTCATTTGGCTAGTGCTTTAATAAAACTCGCTTCGGCAAATGCGGAGCATACGAGATCGTTGAAGACCTAACGCACGTCCGCGACCTCAAGTGGATCCGCCCACTCATTCCGTGGGAGAGTCGTTACCTCATGAAAACAAGACCGGCCGTTTCACGCGAAAGCGAGAATTACTTGCGACTTTTGCGGGCACAAATCGAACATCGTGTCCGTGCCGGAGAGCGGTGGGTTACGCGTCAAGTTCTCGCGGAGCACCCACAATTCCGCGTCGATCCGGAATCGGTATTGGATTTAGTATACAGCGAAATCTCGGTGTTGGACGATCTTGGTGCCGAAGTGGACGTCAACGTTTTGGTGAGAGACTTCCCAGAATTGAGTTCGCGGATTCGAGGGTTACTGGAGGTTCACTACTCCTTAAAAGATGGACCGCCCGATCCGGATGATGATCCTTCACCAAGAGGCTTACAGAATCAAACCAATGTTCGACTGGAGGTGCTTGAAGAACTTGGGCGTGGCGGGATGGGCATTGTCTATCGCGCGAGGCAACTCGGTACCGGGCGAATCATTGCCGTGAAGACGATTCGCGTCGCGGACCCTGACGCGTCGACATACAAGCGATTCAAACAGGAGGCCGAGTCTGCGGCGAAACTGCAACATCCGAACATTGTTCAAATCTTTGAAGTCGGTGAAATGCAAGGCCGACCCTATTTAGCCATGGAGTACATGGAAGGCGGAGGATTGGATCAATCGCTCGCGCGCCAGCCGCTATCAACTTCGTCGGCGGTTGAAATGTTGATCAAACTCTGTGCCGCCATTCACTTTGCCCATCAGCAGGGAATTGTGCATCGTGATCTTAAACCCGCAAACATCCTTCTGACGCGAACCGGCGAGCCAAAGGTGTCCGATTTCGGCGTCGCCAAGTGCCTGGACAGTCCCCAGCAAATTGAAACGCAATCCGGAGCGTTGCTGGGGACTCCGGCATACATGGCTCCGGAACAGACCGAGGCCGGCGCTGAACCATGTCTGTCGTCGGATGTGTACTCATTGGGCGCGATACTTTACGAAATGTGTTGTGGACGAGCTCCCTTTCACGCGAATACACTGCTGGAAACACTCCAGCAAGTGCGAACGCATGAGCCGATGTCTTTAAGAAAGCTGGTTCCCGATATCGCCCGCGACCTTGAAACAATCTGCCTGAAGTGCCTCGAGAAGAATCCGACTTTGCGCTATGCCGGCGCCGACGAATTGGCGGACGACCTGCGTCGCTTTCAAGCCGGCGAAGCGATCCACGCGGTTCCGGCGAATCTTTGGGAAATAGGTCTAAAACAGATCCGACGGCGGCCGCAAATTGCTGCATTGGTGATGACAACACTGGTTGTTGCCGCAATCGGAATCTTGGGGATCGCGTGGCAATGGCGACGCGCCAATTGGCAGACGCAGGTTGCGATCAAACAAAAAGTTGCCGCGGTCGAACATCAACGCCGTGCCGAAAGGTCGCGTGACGACGCATTGAAGGCCGTCCGGCAGGCGGATCGCAATTTTCGTAAAGCTGAGCGTCTTGTCGAATCTTTGCTGGAATTGAGCAGCCAATTACAGGGACGCCCGGGATCGGAATCTCTTCGGCAGGTTGCGCTCGGGGACGCGATTGATGCGTTCAGTGAATTCGCAGAGGGCCAGCAGTTGCATCCGTCACTGTCCCGGTTGATCTCGCGAGCACAGTTGCGTCTGGCAGAGTTGCAACAAATGTCCGGTCGATATCGCCTGGCCGACGAAACGTTTCAACGTGGCATCCAGCTTGCAGACTTGGTCGTTAGCAAACTGGGAAGTGATAACGAATACTTGCTCGCAGCGGCGGATGCACATTTTCGATATGGAACCTTTGTGATGCACACGACGCGAAACACGCCCGCGGCAATTGAACAATTTCAAATCGCACGCGAACTCTATTCTCAAGTCGTCCTTAATGATCCCCAAAGTACGACAGCGCTTGATCGGCTGGGAGAGACACTCGGTACAATTTGTTTTTATGGGACCCAACCTCTTGAATCCGACGAATCGGGTGACATGCTGGCGCGGGCACTTGAGTTGCAAATTCAAGGCTTGCGATTTGCGTCGCAATCGGGCTCAAGTGAAAAGTTGGTCCGGTGGGCCGAGCAGGAACCTTGGAAAAGCCACGTACCAGAACAGATAGACGCTCTTCGTCAGTTCCCGCGATTGGAGAGTCTGTCGTTCGCAAAACAGCTTTTCAGTCTCAGTATCACCATGGACCATATTGGGGAACGTCAACGACGGTTAGGGAACTTGCCGACAGCACTGGATCACTTGCAAACGGCGCTCGGAATTCGAGACTACTTGCAACCGGTCCTTGTCGGGGACCACCAGTTTGATTTGTGGCACGCACGTAGTCACTCGCGGATCGCACGCGTCTTGTATCATCAGGAAAAGATGCAGTTGGCAGCGGAGTCGATGGCATTGGCGACGGATCGATTCACCCAGTTACACACATTAAATCCGATCCACATCGAAATCACGAAGGCGCTGGTGTACTGCTTTTTCCAGTCGGCAACGATGCAGGATAACCACCAAAAGGATTCGATTCCTCTACTTGTCGAACAGGTCGATGGGCTAATGGAACAGTACGACACACCCGCCGATCATCGGCATGAATTCGATCGACAGCTGAGCGTTCACATGCGATTGCAGGGAGAGTGGTTACTGGCATCCGGATACCCGTTGCTAGCGGAGGTTTCGTTACGCCACGCAAACCAACTCGCCAGCCGACTTCACGGCATTCAGCCTGATGAACATCTTTCGATTGCAGACCTGATCCAAGCTCGTTGTTCCTGGGCCAACACGTTGATGGTCATCGGAAGTCCGGACGCTGCGATGGAGCACGCAAGGGATGCATTGCGGCTATGCGCGGTAATCGAAAGCCGTTTCCCCCAGAACGACGAAAACGTTCGATACCGAGAGTCGGCCGAATCAATCGTATCAATGATTGAGCCAGCTGCGGATGTTCGCAGCCCAATAACTTCCTCGACGATGTCTTTGGATACGGCCCGTTAAGAATTCGTTATCCAGCGACGTTCCGCTATAGACAGTAGCTTTCTGCCGATCACTAACGTCCGTCCCTCAATCAACCACAGCCAGCCTGATTAAAATGGGGATCTTAGAAGATATTCAAAGGGGTAAGGCGCCTTGGCGGCCTAAACTGTCGGTCCGATCCGTTGCGGCGCGATTCGCATTTAGCCAATTGTTCCTTCTGTTCGGACTTGTCGTTGTTTACTTTACCGCAACATGTGATATCAGACTGCAACGCGATGCAAACGAACGCATCCGCGCAGTGGCGTGCAAAAGGTTCTTGGGAATTCCGTTCTGCCGACAAAGCCTTGATGACGTAACCGGCGTTTTCGTCGAAAATGAAATGCGATCCGTTGAGAAAATCGGATCCACAACCTCGCCTGGTTCATCGGTACGACTAAATGACGTCTCGGTGTCGCGTATTGTTCTGGTGGGAGGAAAATCGGGGAACGAGAAACTTGCAACATCGCAATTTCGCTACTTTCTGGATTCAGAACATCAGCAGGTTTCAGCAGACTTCGCTGAATTTATCAAGACGGAGACCCGTCAACAAATCAACGCCTCGATCCCCTACGCGGGGGCATTTTGGCCGCCGCTGGTCGCGATCGTTTTTGGACTGGGACTCGGAGGGTTTATTTTGGTTTCCATCCTGATCGACATGGCACTTTGGTCGATTCAGTGGCGGTACAAGAAAGCGTCGACAACGAACCGTTACCCGAAGAACAACACTGTGGATACACGTTGACGATGTTGCACTTCATTCAAAAGCTCTTCTATTCGATCAAATACCGTCGCGTCTTGAAAACGCTGGATGATCCAAAACGTTCACTTTCGAGCGACCAGTCGGAGCAGGCCAACGAATCGAATACGGCAGGTCAGGGGTTTGTGGTTCACGTCGTTATGGCGGGGTTTCTTTTGGTCCCTTTTCTTATCGGTTGTGGTTTCGGGTTGGTGCACTATCGGATTTCAAATCGACTTGCCCAACAACGTGCGGTCGACCAGCACGGCGTAAAGATCATCGCAGTGATCCAATCACTTGAAATCGAGACGATTCATCATGATCGGACCGGAGTTGATCAACACGATTCTGAATCGAAGTACTGTCTGATCGGGATTCAATACTCGCCACCCGGTTCTAAGCGTCTATTTAGCCGGACGTTTCGGTTGGAAGACGACACCGTTTGCCAGCGTCACAACGTCGGTGACAAGGTGTCCGCGAAAATGTTGGTCGACCAACCCGACGTCGTGGTACTGGACGAGGGGCGTTTGAGCGAATCTTGGTATTGGGTCAGCTTGATGCTTTGCGTCTTCTTTTCGGGGCTGCCGATTCTGGCAGGTCTGAGGATGATTCAAGTCGCATCCCGTCGGACACGGTAAAGCATCGCTAGGGTCGATTGGCACGTGACGTGCGTTCTTGACTGATCGGGCTGGAGACATCCTTTCTTACTCGATCAAACGCCTTGTTTATGAACATGTTGCTTGAAACCCGAACCGATCGTGCGCACTTTAGCAGCATGCCATCGAGGGATCTTGACCTGGGCGGTTTTCTTTCCACACTGCAAATGTTGATTCGGGAGCCGGCGGTGGTCGGTGTCGAAGACTCGTTCTTTCGCGTCCTGCGGCGGGAGCTGGAGGAAATCGGTGTCTCCGTTTACTACTACCAGGGCGTCCTGGTCGCACAGGGTTCTGCCCCCCGTTCCTTGTATTTATCCGCACACATCGACCGCCATGGGCTGTTGTGTACCGGTCCGAACGAATTCCAGTACGCAGCATTCATTGCCGGAAATCGCAGCGAACAGACCGGCGACTCCGTCTCGGAACAAATGCTGGACTCGATTGCCGGACGGTTTGTCGGCCAGCGGGTCCAGGCACATTTACCATACACCGGAACCTACCAAGGCCAGGGCGCGATCACCCGTTCCTATGTTTGCCCGGAGCGGCACAATTTGATCTTTGAGCTCGACGCACTCGAATTTCTTCAGCCGGGAACCCCGATTTCTTTCCTCGATCGGTTGAAAGTTGATGACCATTACATTTCGGCACAGCTTGACAATGTATTGAGTGTTGCGTTGGTCCTGCACCTCTTTCGCCACGGATTTCAAGGCACCGCACTTTTTACCGCCCAAGAAGAAGCCGGTCGAAGCTGGCGATACGCGTTGGCGTGGTTTCAACGTTTGCATCTCGCTACCGACCGTTTGATCGTACTTGATACGAGTCCCTACCCCACTCGAGAATCCGCAGATGAACAGGATCTGGTGTTGCGCAGGAAGGACGCAAACGGAGCCTTTGCTGCCGGGTTGACAGAGGAGTTGGCGTCCAGGTGCGATTCCCTGGGAATTCGGTACAGCTACAAGGATGCCTATGTCGAACAGATGAACCGATCGCGTGACAAGCCCATGTCGCTGGGGCGAACGGAATTGGGACGCCTGGTCGCCGCGACCAACGGTAGCATCAGTGGCACAACACTGCAGATCCCGACAACCGGCTATCACACGACCAGCGAAACAGCGTCGATCAATTCGGTACTCGCCGCGCTAAGATTGATGATGAGTTTCAACGACCGGTAGGGCCGAGAAAGTTCCCGACCGAGTCGATGGCGACAAAGTGAAACCATTGAACCGCAGGATTGAAAAGACGATCGATAGAATATCGATTGGTGCGTGGAACCGTTTGATCGTTTCGTTTCCATGGACCCAGAGTATTTCCAGTAATATCATTGGTTGTTGCCGGACACTCCGTGCCCGGTTTGGCCGACCACGGAGTGTT
>JAGQPO010000619.1 GCA_020426665.1 Planctomycetales bacterium | reverse complement strand
CCGCCACAGCTTTGCCCATAGATTCCACCGTTCCAATACCGGTCGCCCGTGATGCCTTCCATTTCCGCCTGCGGACCAAACACGGTCTCGCCACCTTTGCCAGGTTTTGTTTGGGCACGGAACATGACTCCCGAGTTTCCATCGACTTCCCATTTCATTTGGCAAGTAAAAACAAAATCGGTGAAGTCAGCGTTTTCGGTGCTCAGATAAGTACTCGGCGAACCAGCAACCACGGTTCCCACGATCATTCCATCAACCGCCTCGAACTTGCAACTTCCACCCTTGGGTGTCCAACCCGTCAGATCCTTGCCGTTGAACAAGTCGCGGAAACCCTCGGACAAGTCTGGCTCCTTGTCCGTATTCAAAAGCATCTTGTCCGGCGCCGGGATGTTCTGCTGGTCTTTGTATTTTTTGTGCCACGCCGCCTGGGCGGGGTCAACTTCACCGGCATCGACTTGCCGATCGGACGAAACGCCGCACAAAACAACGGCCGTAATTATCAACAATTGATTGAAGAAAATGATTTTAGAGGGATTTCGAAACACGGGTACTCTCGGCTGAGACTCTGATTGAATGGCGATGCAGGCCCGACTCGAAGGCCAGCTTGATGCCTTCAAAGCATACTCCATCCGGGACGACGTTACGAGCGCGCCGCCCGTGCCCTTTTCCCCAGATTTCTACCGGACCTGTCGATCGTCCTCTAACATCTCGGCATTGATCAGCGACCGCAACGTGGTCGACAGATCATCCTGTTCCGACTCCCATTGCAAGCGTGCCTGACGATGACGTTTCCAATCAACAAACTCCAGAACCTTGTCTTTGACCAACAAGTCTCGCTTCGTTTCGGGATCTGAACGCCCCCCCGAAAGCCGCTCCTCCACCGACTCCGTCTCAATTCGTTTATAGATCTCTGAAAACCACGGCGAAGCGTACGGGATGTCATTGGACGGATTCACCCTGTTCGTGTCCGTCATGTGCTGCTCCAGATGAGACGCATTGTAGGGGCGTCGATAGTAGTACATCCGAAACGTCTCATACGGATACCTGGGGCACAAAGTCCCCGGTGGGTCGACAGTTCCCGCGTCAAAGTGCAGGTCGCAACAAGCTTTGCACTTGGCGTTCTTGCAGGTACAAGCACCGACCGCGTCGGAAAACTGACGACAACAACCTCGATCCGCGCAGCTGATATCCACCGTCGGCTCTGCGGCATAGCAAGTCGACAGAGTGACCCAAAACACTGGCAGAATGACGCCAACTTGGATGCTTGAGCGTTTGAACATTAATCCCGTCCGATGAGTTTCTCAGTTCGACATCAACTAGATCGGTGGATGCGATGAGGTGAAACCCGCCGGTGGATTAACGCCGCTACAGTTTCTCTAAGCGGCAGTGTCCATTCTCCACCAGGTCGACGCAAATCACCCAAAACCAGCAGACACCCCAAATCCAGACACCGCAGAACCCCTATTCTCTCAGACTCCGTGCGGCGTGAGGGTTTGCCCTTTCATCCCAGCAGAAGAATTGCGTAATCCACGCACTCCAGGAGTTCACTTTATTGCTGCCGCCGACGACTATCTCGCTCCACCGATGCATTGCCACCAAAGAGTCACGTTGCTCAGAAAGGTCGTTTTGACCCTGATCGTGCTGGCATGCCGTCCCGTTTCACCGGCTGGAGCTCAGATTCTTGCGGATCGACCGGTCGCCGACAAAACCGGTCCCTTGGAGAACCCCTCCAACGTCTCGATTGCTAAAGAACAGTATCTAATCGAAGAGATTTACGAGCCTGAATTGTTGCTTCGGGTCGAGCCATCGCAATCGAAGATCATCAAAACGAAGGTCGATGTCACACGCACGGCAATCGCCAATCCAGAGATTTTGGACATTCAACTGTTTGACAACGATGAAATAGAAATCATCGGTCGACAGGTCGGCGAAACAACCATCACGTTTTGGTTTGACGTTCCTGGAAAAGGCGAGCAGGTATTACGTTACTACGTCGAAGTTGACAATGCGCAACAGGAGCAACGACGCCGCGATGCACGTTACAAGGCATTGCAATCACGTATCAACGAACTGTTCCCCAACAGCCAGATCTTTCTGTTTCCGATCGACGACAAAGTCATCGTACGCGGCCAGGCTCGGGACGCAAAAGAGGCGACGGAAATCATGCGACTTTTGGGTCAAGATGCCCTAAGTACACGACGACCGCTTGATACATACGCGGACCGGGGTGTTGCCGATCGAGGTTTTCAGCGATATGGCGACGACGACTTTGACGACTTGGATGCCGACGTCTTTATCAACCTGCTTCACGTCCCCGGCGAACAGCAGGTGATGTTGAAGGTCCGCGTCGCCGAGTTGGTCCGAAATTCCGGTCGTGGCGCGGGAGCAAAGTTTTCGTCTGCACTGGGAACGTTAAAGCTGAGCAGTATCCTGTCCGGAGGCGGCAATTTATCGGTCATCATGGATGACGGCGACGTCGAATTCTTCATCGGAGCGATCCAGTCCCATGGCTATGGAAAGATCCTTGCCGAACCGACCTTGGTGACGCTCAGTGGCAAGCCCGCTAAATTCCTTGCCGGTGGCGAGTTCGCGGTTCCGACGACCGTTGGCGTGGGGGGCGCCCAGGCGGCAACGACGACGTTTCGTGGATTTGGCACCGAACTCGATTTTACTCCCACGGTGCTGGACAAAGACTTGGTCCGACTGCAAGTCTCGCCGTCTTTCAGCACACTCAATTCCGATGCGACCGTCGGTGGGATCCCAGGTCTAAACCGCCGCAGTGTTGAAACCACGGTTGATTTACGCGAAGGACAATGGTTGGCCATTGCTGGTTTGATTCAAGACGAACAAGGCGGACAAAACTCACGAGTACCGTTGCTTGGGAATCTGCCGATCATGGGGCATCTATTCTCGACTCGCAGCACGTCACGGTACGAAACGGAACTTGTCGTGTTGGTCAGCCCTGAATTGATCCACCCACTGGAGACCGAACAGGTGCCGTTGTTTCTACCGGGGATGGAAGTCACCGAGCCAACCGACACTGATTTCTTTGCACGCAAGTTGATCGAAGGCTATCAGGGCTTTGACCATCGCGGAACCGTTTGGCCGGAGATTGCACAGCAACAGGCGGGCATCGAAAACGACATGTCCCGACATCGCATTACACGTGGCCTGAAACGGACCCTGTCTTTACATCACGCATTCATCTCCGGCGAGTGTGGATTGTCAAAGTGAAGACAAAACAAGACTCGGTGAAGAAATCACCACGCATTGAACAGACGGCAATAATCGTTCTTGTCAGCTGTCTTGCAGCCGGCTGTCACGTGCCTAAACCGGGAGGCGCGGTCATCACTCCGGATGTTCTCGGCAGCAAGGTCGATGAGATCAATCGGATTCAAGAGGAAAACGCGGAACTAATCAAATTCACGATCTACGCACATGAGTTTGAAATCAATCTGCAAGACGATTACTCGGACGGCGGGCCCCAGGCGAAATCAAAAAGCACGTTCAATTACCAGGACGCTCCAAGATTAAAGGGAATTCGGCTGACGGCAGCAGGCGAAGACCATGTTCGGCAAATCGCCGCCCACTTGAATCAAATCGGCAACCAGAAAGCCTATCCACGAGTTGTGATCCAACGCAGCGAAACCAGCAAGAAATGGGAAACAAAACATCATTATCCGGTGCACGAGAACACAGAGTTGGATTTGCTGCGGCGCACCGTCGTGGTGACCGTGATGGAATCGCTGGGCGTCGCCGACGCCCAAGAAATCGTGATTGTCGCGCCTGCCATGGCAACGGGAATGAGTGCCGTTGAAGCGACGTCGGCCTACCGTAACGCCATCATTCGCGGGCGGGGCAACAGGAGCGGCGGCTCCGGAAACTCGTATTATTAAGGCACGCAATCAACTCGATGAACAACCCGAATCAACAACGCCAACTCACCACCCTGGCTCTTATTGCGCCGATTCTATCGATCTGGCTGCTCCAACCAGGGTGTGCGACATTTGTCGATTCGGAAAAAGCCTTGCTGAAACAATCCCAGGATTCGTCCGTCGACTTTAGATTCGGATTGGCCAGGATGATCGAACGAAACGGGTCGCTTGCCGATGCGCGAGTTGCCTATCGGGAAATTATCGCGTCAGACCCCAAACACGTTCCAACTCTTCATCGACTTGGGGTGGTTTCGATCCAGCTGGAGGACCTTGACTCTGCGATCTCTTACCTTTCCGATGCGGTTGATTGCGGGAAACCTTCCAGCGACCTGTTGGGCGACATCGGATACGCGTACTTCCTAAATGGAGAGATTGACAAAGCCGAATCGTACATGCGCGACGCTGTAACACTGGCACCAGAAAATGTTCGGCTGTTAAACAATCTGGCAATGATCGTTGGACATCAGGGACATTTGGATGAAAGCCTATCGCTCTTTCGACAGGGAAATTCAGAACCCGAGGCGCAAGCGAACATGGCGTTTGTACTTTCCAGCCTCGGAAAATTAGAGGCCGCAAAAGAACATTACCACCGTGCGTTGGAGCGAGATCCTCATCTAAAGAAGGCGGCACACGGTCTCTCGGAATTCTATCGCCTGTCTGACAAGAATTCTCCGACGACTCCCGTTTCCGACCATTTGGCGACGTCAAGTCGGCGAGATCGGGCAGTGTCTAAGGTGGACTTTGTTGATCCGCCTGCGGACGAATCGCAATGACGACATAACGAATCGCGCCGCTTGTCAAAAAAATTTCTCAGTGATTAGGGGCAACCCTCAAGTTCTGATCTAAGTTGACGGTAAGAGAAAGTTGCTTCGTCTCGAAGCGCGTTTGGCGAGGAGACTTGTCAAAGATAAACCCTTTTCCAACTTGGAGACTCATCAGTGAATATCACTGCTAAAAAATTGTGGAATGACGACGCCGGTTTTGTTGTTTCGGTCGAACTCGTTCTAATCGCTACGATCGGTGTCATCGGCTTGATCACCGGATTGACGGCTGTCCGTGACGGCGTGGTTTCGGAACTGTCGGACACCGCTGGTGCCGTACAAGACCTGAACCAATCGTATTCTTACAACGGCGTGGTTGGCCACTCCGCAACGACCGCTGGATCGAACTTCGTTGACGCACTGGACTTCTGTGACAGCGTTGACGATGTCAGCGGACAAGCCGACAACTGCATCACGTTTGACGGCGCTCCGGCTGACGAAGCTTAATCAAATATCAGTTGGCATTGACGAGGGCCGGCGTTTTTCTGGCGCCGGTCCTCATTGCCAATTGACCACCGACTGTGTGGGGGCACAGGCGTGACGTGAAACAAATCTTGCACGGGTATTCTCTTGTTAAGCACCATTAAAACCGCCTGGAGTGATGATGCAGGTATCGCCGTCTCCGGCGAACTTGTATTGATCGCTGTAGCCGTGTTCATCGCAATCATCGCCGGCTTGACTTCCGTCCGTGACGGCGTCGTCAGCGAGTTGTCAGACACCGCCGCGGGCGTGCAAGACCTTAGCCAATCATACACCTACAACGGGGTACGCGGGCGTGGAGGTCGCACGGCTGGATCCAATCTCCAGGATCGAACGGACTTCTTTGACAAGCGAGAAAGTTCGACCGGACAATCGGACAACTGCATTTACTTTAATGTCGCGCCTTCGAACGAGTCCTGAGATGACTCGTCCATTCGGCTCGAATCGATGCACCAACCTTGTTGTCACGCTTTGGCGCGACGATCGTGGATTCGTTGTCTCGGTCGAGCTGATTCTGATCATCACGATTCTTGTGATCGGATTGATCGCCGGACTTACCGCGTTGCGAGACGCGATCGTATCTGAACTAACGGATGTGGCGCGCAGCGTACAAGGGATGAACCAGTCCTTTGGGATCAATGGTGTCGCCGGTGCTGCTGCTAACACCGCAGGTTCCGGATTCATTGATGCCACCGACAGCCCTGCGTCAATTACCGGCAGCGATCAATGCATCGTCGTGTTCGGAACTGCAAACGAGTTGTAACGGAAGCGGGAAAACCCTCACTTTCCGAACAGATTGTGAAACCTGAAATGTTTCATAAACCGTAACGCCTTACCACTCAATGCGTCGACGAAATCATGGCTGGTCAAGCCCGATTGTGTTGACCGCGATCCTCCCTCTCTCTCTCTCCCGCCTGCCCACCCTACAATCGTGTCAGCCAATCTACAGGAAGCGGTCTCGCGCCACCAACTCGAAGCAGTCCTTCCGGAGTACTGCATTTTGCGATGGCACCACGCCCTCCTGTGCGCCGTGTACGCCACGCTGTTCCTGTTCTTCAGTTACCTGCCGGTGTCGAATTGGAGAACTTGGAATGACGTCCGTGTCGGAAGCCTGGGACAGGACGTCGCGAATCTGGTTCCTCTGTCGGAAGGAATTCGGCATTTTGAAATCGGACAGGGTGGCAGTTGGGTGATCGCCAAAATCCACCAGATCGGCGGCGTTGAACTGCTGTCGCTCACGTTCGCATTCGTACAGTTGGCCACTTTGGCATGCTGGTCCCTGGTCTTTTACCGCCTAACCAACAAGTGGTGGTCGACCTTCGGCTCGTTGGTCCTGGGAATCGGATGCATTGCATCATTGGACGGCCTGACCGGGCAAACCTTCGGGTTACTTGCGTTCGCGTTGCTCGCGTTGGTCCTCGTTTCCCGCCTGCCAAGCATGGATACGGAACTGTCCGGCGACATCGAAGAACCAGCGTGGTCCTCTGCCCGAACGCTCGACTGGATTGGTATCTCTGTTCTGTTTTGTCTTTGGGCCAATCTTGATGCCTCTTTTGTGATCGGACTGGCCCTGATGGTCTGCTTTGCACTGGCACGCGCAATCGAGTTAGCGGTCCAACACGGTGTCAAGGCGGCGTTGGCGGATCACGAGTTTCAAAAGCGCGTTTGGGTTCTCGAATTGGCCGCGCTAACAACGCTGCTGAACCCGCAAGGCATCGGCTTGTGGAAATCGCTTTTTTGGTGGCCGGACAATCCGTTTGTCCGATCCTTTGGTGGATGGTCACCAACGACCATGGCGAGTATCGCCGGAGTGCTGGTGTTCAGTTCCTGGGCAGTATTCGCAGCCATTTCGCGTACCAGAAAGCCGCCGGCATTCTGGATGATAACGTTGATCGGGTTGACCGTCGCTGTAGCAGTTTGCAGCTCCATGATTGTGTGGTTCGCTCCGCTGTCGGTGGCAGCAATCTTTGCCGTCTACGGAAGACAACCGCAACCGACATCGCATCCGGCAGATACACCGAACGACGAATCGCAACGTCCATTGAGATTCGTCTACTCGCTACTGACATGTCTGGTGATTTGGTTTGCGTTCAGCTTTTCACCTTGGGGATCGATGCTCCTAGGCGGTAAATCACGTCAGGAATCACAGTTGATTGGTCCAAGAATGCCGATTGCGGCTCGCGATTATCTTCGTGA
>JAGQPO010000618.1 GCA_020426665.1 Planctomycetales bacterium | reverse complement strand
ACCGACGACCGGTTCTTTTTATATATCGATGCCCAAGACGATCGATACGATGCCCAAGGCGTCCGCAGTTTGCTGGCCGATACCGGCAGTGACTACATCAACGAAGTCGTCGAAGACGATTCGCCGAAAAATGTTCCCAAGCCCGTTTTCTTGATCTGGGGATTGTCCGTCGCCGCATCAATCGTGCCGCTGATTTGTGTGCTGACCATGCGTGTGACGAACAGTTCGAAGCCGCGGTTCCACATCTTCTTTGACATGGATTTTTCACCCGCCAAAGATTCCCAGCAAGTGACCAGTTTGTTTGCCGACAACCGGGCAATGCGTGCGGATGTCCCCGGCACGGTCGCCCGCGGCCAAATGGAAGATTCATTGGACATGCTGACCGGCATTGACGTCGATGCATTGTCGGTCAACGACTCACACCGTGCCGAGCGTTTGGTTCGCGCCTACATCTTGGCCGACGACGAAGCCAAAGCGGCAGAGCAACAAGCGGTTGCCGCCGAAAACGCGACTGCCGAATCAGCGGCGCCAGCCAGTGTCATGGACACAACACCATGGATTACCCAAAACCCGTTGGAAGTGAACGCCGA
Organism: Planctomycetales bacterium; assembly: GCA_020426665.1. Taxonomy (GTDB): domain Bacteria; phylum Planctomycetota; class Planctomycetia; order Pirellulales; family Pirellulaceae; genus Stieleria. The sequence goes on along the minus strand of JAGQPO010000618.1, from coordinate 14,523 downwards.
ATTGCTGGCCAAGGGTCAGGAGCAGTTCGGGATCTATTGCAGTGTATGCCACGGCATGAACGGCAGAGGCAACGGGTTGGTCAACCAACGCGCCCAATCGATCCTGTCGGGTGATTGGGTACCGCCGTCTTCGCTGCACCAAGACACGTTGTATTCGGACAAATATCCCGACGGAAAATTGTTTTCGACGATCAGCAACGGGGTTCGCAAGATGCCCGGATACGCTTCGCAGATCAAATTGAAGGACCGCTGGGCGGTTGTCGCCTATGTGCGTGCTCTGCAGAAAAGCCAGAACGCATCAATGGACTTGGTGCCGGACGAGAAGAAGGCTGAGGTCGAAAAAGCCGTCGCGGACGCCAAGGCCGAACTGCAGCGACAAGCCGAAGAAGCTGAAAAAGCCGCAGCAGCGCAGAAGGCAGCCGAGCAGAAGTAGGCAGTCGAAGAAAGTAAGAAACGCAACAGAAGTTGTAGAACGTACCCGTAAGAAGAAAATGCGAACCGGCGGCGGCAACGTGCACCGCCGACGATCCTGTCGATTATCAAGACCACGCGTTGACAAAACGTCATCTCATAGAAACGACCACGATTTGATCATGTCAGAACACGCCGCTCCCGCTGTCAAACCAGCCGATGACCCGGCCTTTCAATTGCCCGCTTCGCTGGCCGGTCTCCAATTGCCGATGTTGGGCGGTGGACTGGCAATGTTGCTGATTGGAATGGGCCTGGCAAATGCCGTCCCGGCCGAGTATGAGATGCCCCGGTTTGGGATGTCTGCCTATTTGACCGCATTCTTGTACGTCTTGACGATCGTGCTGGGATGTCTGTTCTTCGTCCTGATCCAGCACTTGGTGCGAGCGGGATGGAGTGTGGTGGTTCGCCGTGTCGCCGAGTTCATGATGTTCATGATTTTTCCGATGGCGTTCCTGTTCCTGCCGATTCTGTTCGCGGTCTTTCGCGAAGGATCATTATTCGTTTGGACCGACCCGAACTTTGCGACTGACCTGCATCTGGACCAGAAGATGTGGGCGACGAAATTGATCTTCCTGAGCCCCGGTTTCTTCGTCGTCCGAGCCGCCATTTACTTTGCGATCTGGATCGGGTTGGCGGTTTATTACTGGCGAGGCAGCGTCAACCAGGATGAAACCGGTGAACGCGCGGCAACCGATCGCATGCAATTTTGGTCCGGCCCGGCCACGATGGCTTTCTCGCTTTCACTTTCGTTTGCCGCGTTTGACTGGGGCATGAGCCTGGCGCCGATGTGGTTTTCGACAATGTTCGGCGTCTATATGTTTGCCGGCGGAATTTTGGCCGCCCATTGCGTGATCACGCTGCTGACGTATGTGTTGCAGCGAAGTGGTGCGATGCGCGACGAAGTGACCCCCGAGCACTACCATGACCTGGGCAAGTACATGTTCGGCTTCATCGTGTTTTGGACCTACATCGGGTTCAGCCAATACATGTTGATTTGGTATGGAAACATCCCGGAGGAAACGGAGTGGTTCTTCACCCGCCAAGAAGGTGGATTTGGACTGATTTCATTGAGTCTGATTTTTTTCCACTGGCTGATCCCGTTCTTTGGAACAATGAGCCGACGGTTTCGCCGACGCCCGGGTTTGATGGCATTCTGGGCCGCTTACATTTTGATCCTACATTTCATCGACATTTACTGGTTAGTGATGCCCGAAGCGCGTGCGATCACATCGCACGGCCACACGATCCCGTCCTTTGGTGGAGCGATCGGAATTGCGGCAAGCTTGTTGTGCGTGATCGGAATGTCGACGTTAGTCCTTGGGTTGGTGCTTCGCGTGGCGGGGGGCAACCGCTTGGTCCCGGTCCGAGATCCGCGACTTCGCGAATCGATCATCTTTGAGAATATTTAGCGTCTTGGGGGACACCGCGTCGCACGTCCCCATTTTTTAACACTGCAACGTTATTCAGCTCGATAAACTTCGAAGTAGAGCCATGGCAAAATACGACGATCTGGACACAAAACAGATTTTCATCATCGGAATCGGCTCCGTCGTCGTGACGGTCGTCACCATTATGGCGGTTCTGTATGTGTATTACCTGTTGGTCGCCGGCCACGAAAGTAAGTTTCAAGCCGAGAGCAGTTACGACCGCCAAAACACGATCCTTGCAGATCAGTTCGAGAGTGTCTCGAAATACGGCGCAGATCCGTTGACTGGTAACGTGACCATTCCGGTTAACGAGGCGATGAAATTGGTGGCCAAGGAAGCCCAATCGGCGAAGGAAACCCCGTCAGCGAACGACAAACAACCTGAAAATGCGAACAACAACGACGCAACTTGAAACGCGAAATCGATCGGCGATAGGAGCCATCGTTCGCGCCACATTTGCCGCCGCTACTGCGGCGATGGTGTGGGTTTGCGCTGCGTCGGAATTGCCCGCCCAGGATACAGCTCGGTTGGGACCGGATGTCAGTCTGAATGACAGCGTTCCCCCGGAAGCACTTGGGATCACCGTCGTGCAAAATTTAGGTGAAACCATTCCGACGAATCTGCCGCTGACAGATTCGCAAGGGCGACCGATCAAAACCGGCTACATTTTCAATGGCAAATTGCCGACGATCGTGACGCTCAACTACAGCGACTGTCCGATGTTGTGCAGCATCCAGCTGACCAAGTTGACGGAATCATTGAATCAGCTTGACTTGAAGATCAATGAAGACTTCCAAATCTTGACCGTCAGTATCGATCCGAAAGAAACGACGAAGCGGGCGGCGGAGACCAAGGCGAAGTACTTGATGAATTTGCCTAATCAACCGCAAGCCGAACAAGGATGGACGTTTGCAACGGCGAAGCAACCGATCATCACAAAACTGGCCGACACCCTCGGCTTCAAATATCGATACGACGCCGCCAATAAACAATACAACCACCCGGCGATGTTGGCGTTTGTTTCACCAACGGGCGTGATCACTCGTTATTCACTGTCAATTGATTTTCCGCCGGATCAGGTAAAACTGGCCCTGGTCGAAGCCGGAGAAGGCAACGTGGGCAGTTCGGTGGACCAGTTCATTTTGTGGTGCTACAGCTATGACCCCAATTCGAATTCATACACGCCGCATGCTTGGAGAATCATGCGATTGTGCGGCGCCGGATTCGTCGGTTTGATGCTGGCCGCACTTGTTCCTTACTGGGCTGGTCGCAAAGGCAACGGAACGCCGCGAACAGAAGACGATGCGGCACCAACTTTCCCCGGCAGCGAACCGTCCGGCGATGAGCCGGGCAGTGAAATTGGCAACCACGAATCACCAACCGAAAACACATAGACAATTCGGCTTTGCAACTGCACGGCTGATCTTCAGAGATCCCTTTCCAATCCAATGACACACATGGCTCCCGCGACGATGTCTCTGTTAGGCGATAAAACCGCAAGCAAACTCTCGTTTTTTCCGGAATCGGCATCGTCGTTTTCCGGGGAATCGGATTGGGTTTTCTGGTTCATCTCCATCGTCTGTATTTTGTTCTTCATTCCGATCAGTGTCGCGCTGTTCGGATTCGCCTGGAAATACAAGAAGGGCAAGGGCGAAAAAGCGGAAAGCCAGATTGACCACAACACGACACTGGAGTTGGTCTGGTCGATCGGACCATCGTTCTTGCTGGTTGTGATGTTCTACTTCGGTGCTGCGAATTACTTGAACCATCGCTCGGTCCCCGAAGGCGCCTATGAAATTGGCGTCGACGCCTACAAATGGGGCTGGGGGATGAATTATGGCCGCGGCGTGATTCACCCTGAGTTGCACATCGTTGCCGGTGAACCGACCAAGTTGACGATGACCAGCAAAGACGTCATTCACAGCCTTTACATCCCTGCGTTCCGCGTCAAAAAGGACGTGGTACCGGGACGTTACAATTACATGTGGTTCAAGGCATCCGGCCCCAGCGAGAAAGTCAAGACCGACGAGGAATGTGCCCAGTTGGCGGCAAAGGACAAAGAAGAGAATCGTTCTTGGGATTACGACGAGCGTCAATTTACTCCTGACGGCTACCGTTTTTATGACCTGTATTGCGCGGAGTATTGCGGAACCAATCACTCGCAAATGCAAACCGTCGTTGTCGTTCACGAAACCCAGGCGGAGCTTGACGCGTGGATCAAAAAGTACAGCACCCGGGGCGATGAAGACCCGGCCGCCTACGGGGCGAAACTTTATGAGCGACGGGGTTGCAAAAGTTGTCACTCCTTAGACGGCACTCGATTGGTCGGACCGTCCTACAAAGGCAGCTTCGGTACGACGCGAGATCTGGTCGGCGGTGGCCAAGTGAAGGTCGACGAAAACTACGTTCGCGAATCGATCTTGAACCCCAAAGCCAAAGTCGCAATCCAACAGGGCGTGGCATACCAACCGGTGATGCCAAGTTACAAAGGCCAGCTATCGGACGACGACATTTACAGCCTGGTTGAATTCATCAAGAGCTTGGGTGACGCATCGGCGTCGTCAACACCGGCCGCCGAATCCCAGGACACGGCAGCCGAAACGCCGGCTGAAGCGTCCAGCGAGACGGCGAAGTAGTCAAACAATCACGCATTATCAAACTAACAATTATTCAAATAGCGATATAACATTCAGGTATCAGACAGTCATTGATTAGCGAGTCAATAGCGGCAAAATCAGTTTGTCGCAGTAGACTTTGAGATTGCAATCATTGCTCTGGTTGAATGAAGTTTCCATCGAGGTGACAGATGTCTGCAGGATCCGTGCCGTCGGGCTACGAAGTCAATGACCCAGGGTATCCAATTCCGCAAGAGAATTACCTGACCAACTCCAAGGGAATCCTTAGTTGGGCATTCACGCTGGACCATAAACGCATCGGAATGATGTACCTGGTCGGCGTCTGTTCGGCATTTCTGTTGGGCGGTCTGTTGGCAATCGGAATTCGGTTGCATCTGTTCGCTCCGGATGGAATCCTGTTCAACAATGGATTGTTTAAATGGCTGGCCCCGGATAAAGCGCCCAATGACATCTATAACCAGGTGTTCACGCTGCACGGGGCGATCATGGTGTTCCTGTTCATCATCCCGAGTGTTCCAGCGGCACTGGGTAATTTTTTGGTGCCGGTGATGTTGGGCGCCAAAGACGTCGCTTTCCCCCGGCTGAACCTAAGCAGTTTCTACCTGTGGGTATGTGGTGCGGTGTTCTTCGTGATGGCACTGTTAGCGAGTGGCCTGGACACCGGTTGGACATTTTACACACCGTACAGCACAACCACCGATTCGTCGGTGATTTTGGCGACCACGGGCGCCTTTGTCCTGGGATTCAGTTCGATCTTCACCGGTCTGAACTTCATCGTCACGATCAACACGATGCGTCCGCCGGGGATGACGTGGTTCCGAATGCCGTTGTTCCTGTGGGCGACCTATTCGACCAGCATCATCCAGGTCCTTGCGACACCGGTACTTGGGATCACTTTGCTGCTGTTGATCGCCGAGCGAACGATGCATATCGGGATCTTTGATCCGGAATACAACGGTGACCCGGTCACGTTCCAGCACTTCTTCTGGTTCTACAGTCACCCCGCGGTTTACATCATGATTTTGCCGGCGTTCGGCATCATCAGCGAATTAATCAGCGTCCATAGTCACAAACGAATTTTCGGATATCGCTTCATCGCGTATTCATCAATCGCGATTGCTTTGCTCAGCTTTATCGTGTGGGGTCACCACATGTTCACCAGCGGCATGAGCCCGATCACGACGATCATTTTCAGTGCATTGACCTTTAGCGTTTCAGTGCCGTCGGCCATCAAGGTGTTTAACTGGGTGGCGACGATGTACAAGGGATCGATCAGTTTGACGACCCCGATGGTCTATGCCATCTCGTTCATCTTCCTGTTCACGATCGGTGGTTTGACCGGTTTGCACCTCGGTACCTTGGCGACCGATCTTCACCTGCACGATACTTACTTTGTGGTTGCCCACTTTCACTACGTGATGGTCGGCGGAACGGTCGTCGCGTTTTTGGGCGGCGTGTTCCATTGGTGGCCAAAGATGGTCGGCAAGATGTACAGCGAGCTTGGCGGAAAGATCTCCGCGGCGTTTGTGTTTTTCGGCTTCAACCTGACGTTCCTTCCGCAGTTCGTTCTTGGCAGCCGTGGGATGCCTCGCCGATACGCGACGTACGACCCGGAGTTTGCGGCTTTGCACCAAATGAGCACATACGGCTCTTTGATTCTGGGCGTCGGATTATTCGTTGCGCTGTTCGTGTTGCTGGTTTCGCTGTTCAAGGGAAAGAAGGCCCCCGCCAACCCGTGGGGCGGAGCGACGTTGGAATGGAATTGCACTTCACCACCACCGTTTTACAACTTCGATCGTCCGCCGGTCGTGGGCGATCCTTATGAGTTTGGCAACATCGAATGGGATGCCGAATCCGATCGCTACGTGAAGGTTGAACCAAAACGCCAGATCGTCCCGTCGGAGAAACCCGCCGATTCACCTGCTCACGCGAGTGAGTAAAAAGTGGCCCGAATCGTCGCATCTCGATGACGACGACCTGGTCCGATTGATATTCTCTCATTTACTGCATTTTCTTCCTTCGCTTGTTTGATTTGATCAATGGCTACCACTGACGCTGGGCTCGCGTCCGACGCGCATGACAAACCCGGTCACGGGCATTCCGACCATGGCCACGGCGATCATGATCACGATCATCCGTCGTACCTGGCCCACCATTTCGATACCCCTGAACAACAATTCGACAGTGGCAAGCTGGGGATGTGGCTGTTCTTGGTGACGGAAGTGCTGTTTTTCAGCGGTATGTTCTGTGCCTATGCGATTTTCCGTTCGTGGCGGCCGGAAGTGTTCGAGGGATGCAGCCAGTTTTTGAACACCAAACTTGGTGCGATCAACACGGGCGTTTTGCTGTTCAGCTCGTTCACAATGGCCTGGGGTGTCCGCTGTGCCCAGAAAGAACAGCACAAACTGTTGACCGTCATGCTGGCGACAACGCTTTCCTGTGCGACAGTCTTCTTGGGTGTCAAAGCGATTGAATATTCCCACAAGTGGCACCTTGGCTTGTTGCCGGCCGGGCTGTTTTCGTACGACCCAGCAAACTTACATCCTGAAGGTGGCCCAAATTACCTGGCCTGGATTTGCGCACCCTTTATTGCCATCACGATCGGTGTCGCGATTTGGTTGGTCGTTAGCTTCTTGCGAGGCGCAAAATTTCAGTTTGAATGTGCCAAACCCCTGTTTGTCGTTTGCTTGTTCTTTTTTGTCGGTGTCGGCCTTGGCACGATTTTGGAAAGCGGTGCGGACAAAGAACACAGCAGCCACGACACGGTGGCGGTCTCCGATGCTCATGGGTCAGAACCTGGCGAAGGTCATGCGGCCGTGGAAGGACACGATTCACACGCCGATGCCGTCGCGTCAACAGACGCTGAACCGGCGACCGACCATAGCACCGACTTGGCGCTGATCGAGCGACTTGCGAGCGATTCGACCAACACCGGATTGAAAGCTGACCTGGAAGCCCGGAAGATGCAATCCGAATTGGCTTCCGGCGGGATCGTTTACGACGTGGTCGATGATACATCGGCCACGGTGGCACATGCCGAAGACAACGTGCTTCGCCCCAGCCGCGCGGGCGTCTTCTTTAGCATCTATTACTGCATGACCGGAATCCACGCGATCCACATCTTGGCCGGTATTGGCGTGATGGTGTGGTTGCTTGTTCGATCCGTTCGAAAAGACTTTAACCACAACTACTTTGGTCCGGTCGATTACGTCGGGTTGTATTGGCACATCGTCGATATGATTTGGATCTACCTGTTCCCATTGATGTACTTGATTCGATAGCCCGATGCGGATGAAGCGTTCACCCAACAGCGGGTGATGCGACCAAACAAACCCCTTCATTAGATTTCCTTTCATGTCAGCTCACGAAAACGCACGCGAAGGTTACGATTTCGCCCACCCCCTGCCATTGCCATTGTTGGCAGGGACCTTCGTCGTCTTGACAATGTTGACGATCTTGACCGTCGCCCAAGCCAGTTTCGAATTCGGCAGTATCGACGTTCTGATTGTGATGGTGATTGCGACAGTCAAAGCGATCCTTGTCGGTGCGATCTTCATGCACCTGGCGTGGGACAAACCGTTCAACATCATCTGCTTCATCGGTTCGTTTGTCTTTGTGGGACTGTTCATCATGTTTACGCTGTTCGACAGCCGAGCAACGGTCAAAGACGACATTCCGATCCTAGACGACGGCATCGTGACCGCGTCGGCTGAGAAGTAGATCGGCCATTTCAGATGCCGAGGCGTTTTGCCCATTAGCCCCGGCGGGTGTTCGTTTTTGGGGTCTGATTTAGCGGCGAGCTATAATCGAGCGGTGCCGCGGATCGCTTTTGCGGCGTAGTCCAAAAGCCCATTCGGCCTGCCGTGACCCGCAAAACCGATTCGACCGACCCGCAGCCCCGTTGGCGTGATGTACCAATCACTCCTCCGCTGGGAAATCCGCGTCCCCAGAATCCGCCCCCGGTTTCCCCACCAATGACCGGCCCCCCGATCGCGGGTCAGACCGATGGAAACCGTATGCGACCCGCCGGGCATCGCCATCCGATCGGGAATGTCTCGGATGTTCAGACGCCGGAAATTGATTCCGAAACGGAGACCGCTGCTGCGCCAACCAGCTTGGTCGAGCGAATTTGCTCGCAGCGAAATTCGTCTTGGCTAGTGAGTTTGGTCGTTCATTTGGCGCTGTTGATCGCGTTGGCCCTGATGACATTTCGCTTGAGCGGCACTCAGCGCGGCATTCTGATCGAAGGCTCAAGTTCCAAATCCGGCGATCAGGAACAATTACCGGCCGTCGTGACCGTTCCACGAGAGGCGAATCAAAACAATTTATCAGAGGACGTGCCGACACCGGCCGAGATCCACCAGCCCAATCCCGCAGTTTCATCCACAAATCTGATCGCGCCTCAAGTTCCATCGCCAATCGATCAAAGCTTGTTGGCGGAATTAATGATTGGCGGTGGTACGTCCACCGCACAGCAGAATTTGTACTTGGATGGGGGCGGCATGTCCGCGCGAACGCCCCAGGGGCGGAAAGAATATGGCGATCGTTTTGGTGCAACCGCCGCCAGCGAGACCGCTGTGGAAAACGCATTGCGATGGCTGGCTGACCACCAGCGAAGTGACGGATCGTGGTCGTTTGATCTTCAGTTGTCACCTTGTGACGGGCGGTGCCGTAACGGTCGCAAGGCAAACTCAGATTCGCCGACTCCCGCTACGGCAGCAACCGGATTGGCGCTGCTGACATTCCTGGGTGCCGGATACACCACCGAAGTCGGACCGTACAAAGAAGTGGTTTCGCGAGGTCTGTATTACCTTCGCAGTGCCGCTGCGGAATCCGAGTACGGATACGATTGGCAGCAGGGAGGAAGCATGTATGGTCACGGGATTGCTTTGATGGCGATTTCCGAAGCACTTGGCATGACGAAACGCGACGAACGGTACGACTCCGATTTGCTGCACTACGCCACGAAGGGCGCGTTCTTTACCGAGATCGCGCAGCACGAAAGCGGATCATGGGGATACACTCCGGGCAGCCCTGGTGACACGACACTGACCGGTTGGCAGATCCTGTCTCTGGTTGGCGCGAAGAAAGCCGGCGTGCAAATGCGAAGCACAACTTTCCCGAAAGCCAAAGCGTTTTTGATGAGTGTGCGCGAGCAGCCCGAGTTTCAATTCGGATACCGGTCGCCAAAGGCGGAGCCCACGACCACCGCGATCGCGCTGACATTGTTGATGTATCTGGGACAACGGCCAGGACATTCCGTTTTTGACCGCGCAATCGACAAACTGGCTACCGACGGACCGACACTGACGAATGTTTACCACGATTATTACGCCACGATGGCGCTACATCATGCGAGGCATCAAGATTGGGAGACTTGGAACACCAAACTTCGCGACCATCTGGTGCGCACGCAAGAAACCGAAGGGCACGAAGCGGGCAGCTGGCACTTCAAAGACAAATGGGGAGACGTGGGAGGGCGTCTCTACACGACAGCGATGTGCACGCTGACACTGGAAGTCTATTACCGCTATCTACCTCTGTACGACGAGCCTCCCGATTTTCCGCTCTGATCGCGTCGACTTGTAATACGGACTGCCCGTCTATCGAAACCGAATCGGATCGGAGCACTTGCCACCTTAATGTTTCCGGCGATGGTCGTCGCGTTCACGTCGGCAAGATAGAATATTACCTCGCCTTTGTCATGCGTGCAGTGCCGACGAACGCAGTGCCGATTAAAAATGATTCCGTCCAGACATCCGATGAAAAAACGAAATTCCCTTCTTATCGGTTTATCGGTGTTCGTCGTCGGCTGTTTGATCTATGTCAACTCTGGAAATCAAGCTGAACGTGAGGCGGCCCGGTTGCTGAAAAAAGCTGAACAAGCAGAATCGTCCTTGCTGGAAGACCAAGGCGATCATTCCGCGCACGATCCGTCGCACAATGCTCCCATTCCAGAAGACTTCGTCGTTTCGCGCGAGCCCGGACGGTTGTGGTTTGTTGAAAAACCAGGGACTGAACAGGAGGTATCGCTTCCTTACCCGCCACAAGAGATTCCCAGTCCGGCCAAGGAGCTTGCATCGATCGGAAAAAACCCAGGGTTCGTCGGCGCCGATGCTTGTCAGGAATGCCATGAGTCTCGCCACGCATCGTTTACTCATACGGCCCACTATCGAACAAGCGCTCGGGCGAGTCGCGCCAGCATTGCAGGATCATTCGAAGATGGCAAAAACGAAATGAAGACCGGCAGCCCCTTTGTATCGTTCAAAATGATCGAACGTGACGCAAGACTGTTTCAAAGTGTATCGTTTTATGGCTGGCAGTGTGATGTCCCCATGGATATCGTCACAGGGTCTTCAAAGCTGGGCCAATCCTATTTGTTTTGGCATGACGATGCGTTGTTTCAAACGAGTGTCTCGTATGTGACAAGCGTCGATGATTGGACGAACAGTCCGGGATATCCCGACGGCTACGCCACCTACTCCCGGCCGGTGACCGCGCGTTGCTTGGAATGCCATACGACATGGGCGGATGTCCGCGAAGCACCCAATCACTTTACTCCTGAATCAGTGATCTATGGGATTTCCTGTGAACGTTGTCACGGACCGGGACAGCAACACGTCCAATACCATCAAGCCAATCCGAGTGAAAAAACGTCACGGTTTATCGCTCAACCCGCTTCACTTCCTCGCCAACGGCAACTGGATATTTGCGGCCAATGCCATTTCGGGATTCCAAAACTGAAGGACGAACCCTACCAGTTTCGGCCCGGTGATCAGTTATCAGATCATTATGAACCACCGCCTGCGAAGCCGGCCGGTGGCGTTCATTCGAGCAATCAGTTGACGCGGTTGCTGGAAAGTCCTTGTTTCAATCAAACGGAGATGACTTGCACCGATTGCCACAATCCGCATCAAAGTGAACGAGGCAATCGGAAGCTGTTCTCCGAGCGTTGCTTGAAATGCCATCAGCCGACGGATTGCGGAATGGAACCGACGCTGGGCGCGCGGCTGGCCGACAATTGCATCGATTGCCATATGCCGGCCGGAGCGAGTGAGAATATGTCCGTCGACACTTCCGAAGGCACCGTCTTTCCGCCCCTTCGAGATCACCATATCCGTGTGGATAGAGATGCAACCCGCGTTTACCTGGAATCACTCGCCCAGTAGTGGAAATGTGTTCTCTGGTATGAAACTCTTTGACGTGGCGGCGTGTTCTCGCGATACTGGGCGCAATCAAGCTCGTTCGATCGCCGCTTGACGCGTCGTTTTCGATTCTATCTCGCCATCCGTCTAGACGGACTCCATTCGCGTGAATTCGACTTCCATCAGTTTATTGCAACGCCTTCGTGAAGATCCCGGCGCCGAGGATTGGCAATCACTGATGCGCGACTATTCACCATTGATTCGCCGTTGGTTAAGTGCACACGGTGTCCAAGACCATGACGCCGACGACATTACCCAGGAAGTGATGACCATTCTTGTGCGTCGGATCGGTGAATTCCAGCGTCAACGAACGGGCTCGTTTCGGTGTTGGGTCAGGACGATGACGGTCAATTGTATGCGTGATCATGCCCGTCGCGCACGCAAATCGCCCCGGGGAACCGGCGGCAGCGACATGGTCGACCTGATGAACGCCCTGTCCGATGATCACAGCGAGCTGAGCCAACGTTGGGACGAACAACACGCGCAATATCTGTTGGACGTGATGCTCAAAAAGATCCGGCCAGAGTTCCGTGAAAACAGCTGGCAGGCTTTTACCAAAACGGCGATCGAAAAACTGTCGCCCCAAGTCGCGGCGGAGCAGATTGGGATCTCGGTGAACGCCGTTTTTGTCGCAAAATCGAAGGTTTTGAAGCGTCTGCGGGAAGAAGGAACCGGCTTGATCGATGACTGATAAAGTTTTTTAAAACTTTTCAAAGAACTCCGAAAGAATGGATGCACTCGAGCCATTTAAGAGTGAGAACCAACCATATCCGGCCAATCGCGGCAGGCCAAAGTCACCCGTTCGATCAGAATCATGCATCACGACCAACGCTCCGCCGACATCGATGTCGATCATCATCCATCCCAAAAAGATCTGGCGGCATACAGTCGGGGGCAATGTGATGATGACAGGGAACAAGAAATCGAGCAGCACATTTTGCAATGCGAAGTGTGTTGTCAAACACTGTTAAATCTTCCCGACGATCTGCTGCTGCGGCGATTGGCAAGTCGCCATGAAGCGGGCGATACCGATCCGTTGATCGGGTCGATTTCGCCGGACACGGACGCCGGTTCATTCACGGTCCATCAAGGAATCGAAACGGCAGAATTCGAAAACCTGCTTCATGACCACCCCAAATACAAACTGGTTCGGCGTCTTGGCGAAGGCGGAATGGGTGTTGTCTATCAAGCCCAACATCGAATCATGGATCGCATGGTGGCGCTCAAGGTGATCTCGCCGAGAATGCTTCGTCATCCCGATGCCAAGTCGCGATTCCAGCGCGAGGTCCAAATCTCCGCCAAGCTGAATCATCCCAACATCGTCCCAGCCTTCGACGCCGACCAGATCGGCGAAAACCTGTGTCTGGTCAGCGAATACTTCGAGGGTGAAAGCTTGGACCATATCATCGATCGGGGTCCGGTCGATGTCGCGCGTGCCTGTGACATCATCATTCAGGCAGCCCAGGGTTTGTCGCACGCTCATCAAAATGGCCTGATCCACCGTGACGTAAAGCCTCAGAACATTCTCGTCTCCGATAGCGGCCAAGTCAAAGTCGTCGATTTCGGCTTGGCGAGTTACAGCGAGCCTGATCACCCGGAGCACAAAGGACTGACTTCCGAAGGAGTGATTGTTGGGACGCCCGATTATCTTTCCCCGGAACAGATACGTGAAAGCGCAGTCGATCATCGCGCGGACATCTACAGTCTCGGTTGCACGCTGTATCACTTGCTTGCAGGTTCAGCACCGTTTTCGGGTTGTTCGCGCGTCGAAAAACTCGCCCATCATTTGCAATCGACTCCCAAACGGTTAGGCACCGAACGCAACGACATACCATCCGAACTGGAGACGTGTGTCGCAAAGATGATGGCCAAGAATCCCGACGATCGGTTTCAATCTGCCGACGAAGTGGTCGCAATGTTACGGGCATGCAAGTCATCTGATTCGGGAGTCCTGCCTCCTTCCATCGTCACCCACGACCGACCATCGGTTGCCACGAAACGCAAACGGGCACGCGCGCCGATTCCATCGCGTTATTTGTTTGCCGGCGTTGCCGCATTGCTGTTGGGAATTTTACGTGTATCTGTCGTACCGTACCTTGTAAAGTCGACAGATGGAGCATCCGCGGAAACCCTCGCTGCACTTCAGCAACGTCGCTGGGAGATTCTGGCGATCATTCCGCCAAATCCACTGCCGCGTGATCGCAACCTGATCTATAACGCGATCGACGATCTTGGCTTGAATTGTCAACTGACATCAGCGTCAACAACCACCTCGGTGGAACATGTTCATAAGGTGATTCCGCTCAGCGAGGCAGACCCGCAACAATACGACGCGGTCGTTTTCTTTGGACCCTCTCAAAACATTGCGACCGAATTGAACCAGCCCGAATCCAAAGCCCAGATTGATCGGATCTTGAAGAAGGTCCGCGATAACAACCAACCCTATGGATCACTGGGGACAGGTGTTTGGACCCTAGGACAACTGGGTGAACTTCGTGGTAAGCGGATTGCCGACTGTAAACATTCCACCGACTCGTTCAAACGCGAGACGGGTGCCGAATGGGTCAGCGATGAAACCGTCGTCACGGACGGAAATTTCGTTTCCGGCACCAACACGCGTGACGCCGCGCCGTTCCTGATCGCGTTGTTACAAAACGCGCTGTAGTGCTCCGTCAATTCTTGATTTTGGGGTACGACGGACTTCCAGTCCGTCGACACTTGCTGGAGTCAGGGAACAAGCAAGTCGTTGTGACCGCAACCCCAGGCTATTGATGTATTTCGCCG